>JANMVY010000161.1:0-7630 GCA_031393535.1 Actinomycetes bacterium
GGAACCAGTCCGCGCCGGCCCACTGTTTCGCGCGGGCGAACCGCTCCGCGCCGGTTTGGGCGCCGCACTACGAGAGCCACCGGCTTTGGCCGCGGCGTTCCGCGTGCCACCGGTTCGCGGCGCTGCGCCGCGCCCGCCCGGCGCCGTGCGCGCCGAACCGCGACGTCCGCCGTCTGACGTGCCACCCCGCCCACTCTTGGCGGGGCTCACGCACCACGCTCCACGAGGGCCACGGCCCAACATGCAATACCTTCTCGACGACCCAACGCGCCCATTCCTTCCGCTCGTCGACCTTTCACGGTGACCGGCGCGCCGACCACCGCGGTGAGCCGCGCTTGCATCTCGTCGCGCCGGGGCGCGAGCTTCGGTTCTTCCGCGACCACGCTGCAATCGATATTGGCCACGTGCCAACCGGCACGGTGAACCTGGTCCACCACGGTACGGAGCAATTCGACACTGTCCGCGCCCGCATACGTGACATCGGTATCGGGAAACCACGATCCGATGTCACCAAGACCGAGCGCGCCGAGCAGCGCGTCGGCGCAGGCGTGCGCGATGACATCGGCGTCGCTGTGGCCGACGAGCCCGGGCGCGCCCGGGAACACGACCCCGCCGAGCACCAGCGGCCGCGCCGGATCGTCGCTGAAACGGTGAATGTCGAAGCCTTGTCCGACGCGCATCATGTGGCCTCCTCTGCACGGGCGAACGCCCGCGCGATCGCCAGATCGGTCGGCGTGGTGATCTTCAGGTTCGTCGGATCGCCCGGCACGACCGTCACCGAAGCACCGTCAGCCTCGACCAGTGACGCGTCGTCAGTGGCTTCGGGCGCGGGTGCGTGCGCCGCACGCAGCGCCTCGGCGCGAAATCCTTGGGGGGTCTGCACTGCGACGAGCCGATCGCGATCGACCACACCGCCATCGAGGGACCGGATCGTATCGACGACCGCGATGCCGGGCACAACCGCCGCGGCACCCGCCTCGACCGCAGCGATGACCGCCGCGTACAACGACGGCGACGCGAACGGACGAGCGGCGTCGTGGACCAGCACGATCGTCGCGTCGGCCGGCACGGTGGCGAGACCGTTGCGCACCGATCCGGAACGCGTGGCCGCGCCGAGCACCACCCGCGCGTCGGGCGCGACCGCGTGCGCCTCGGTTTCGGTACGGTCGAACAGGTCATCGGCCGCGACCACCACCACACCGTCGGCAGACCCCGCCGCGGTTCGAACCGAACGGGCCAGCACCGTCTCGCGCCCGAGCGACGCGAATTGCTTCGCGCCACCGAATCTCGACCCGGTTCCGGCGGCGACGACGATCACCCAACAGCTCATCGGTTTCGTGCTCCCACAAGGCCCTTCCGGCCGTTTGTCACTAGCATCTGTCCATCATGACGGTGACCACGCTGCTTTCGAACGCCGAACTCTTCGCCGATCTCGATCTTGCGATCATTCAGGACCTCGCCGACCAGACTCGGCAGCATTCGCTCCGCCGCGGCGATGTGATCTTCGCCGAAGGCGACGATCCGGGCGAACTGTTCCTCGTCGCGAGTGGTCGCATCGCGATCGCCAACAAGTCGATCGACCGTCGTGAGTCGGTGGTCGCGCTCATGGAAACGGGCGATCTGTTCGGCGAGATGGGGCTGTTCGACGGGCTCGGCCGGTCGGCCGAGGCGCGGGCACTCGAGACTTCGGTGGTCGTATCCATCCCCTACGGACCCATCCGAATTCTTTACGAGGCACGGCCCGACCTGTTGTGGCGAGTCGTGCGCTTGCTCGCCGGGCGACTGCGCAACATGGACGAAGCGCTCGCCGACGCCGTGTTCCTCGACGTCACCGGCCGTACCGCGAAGCGCCTGCTCGAGCTCGCGGGCGACAAGGAAGAGTTCGTCCTGCCGATCACCCAAGAAGAGCTGGCGGGCATGGTCGGCGCGTCGCGCGAGCGTGTCAACAAGGCCATAGCCGCGTTCATCAAGCTCGGCTGGATCCAGCAGATCGAACGGCGCTACGTCATCACAAATCGGCGCCAACTCGAGATCCGCGCCCGCTGACCGGGCGCTCAGCCCACGACGATAAATCGGAGGCGGAGGAAGTCGATGAGCCCCGGGTAGGCGATCGGTACCGCGCGGCCCGTGCGAACGTTGGTAGCCACCAAATCCAGGCCGATGGTCACCTCTACCAACCACTGACCGTCGGGAGTCCACGCTGAAGGGTCTTTTGTGCCAGGGGAATCGAGCGTCGATCCGGTGGCCAGATCTACGACGCGAGGGCGCCCGTCGACCTGGCTGGTCGCGACCTGGGCCACGAGAGTCATCCCATCCGGGGATAGTGCCCGGCTCCCGGCCAACCCGGCACCTTCGCCGCCGAAGCGGGGCAAGAGGAACGAGGTCTGCAACGACGTACGGCCGATATCGGCGTTCGCCGGTGTGCCGAGGTGATACGAGCACCGAGCCGCGTCATCGCAACCCAACCACAAGATGAACTCACCGCCGACCGCGGCGACGGTTCCCACGGCATAGGGCGTGAGGCGCCCGTCGAGGTGAAGGATCCAGATTCGACCGTGCGCGCTCACCACGACGACCTCGCCGACGAACCCCGCCACAACCGCGGCCATCGGTAACGCGACTTGGCCCAGCACCCGGCCCGAGCCGTCAAAACGGCGCAATGCGATCGAGCCTGTCGCGTCGGACGGATAGCGCGCCAGCCACGCACCCCCCGCGTCGACCGCTTGTGCCCCCATGACGTTCGTGAAGCCGTCGGTTCCACGCAGCGTCACTGCCTCACCCGACAGGTCGGCCGGCAACGAGGTGAGCCCGGGTCCGTTCGCCAACAACACGAGTCGCTCGCCGGCCACCGTCAGGGGCGGGCCACCTTCGAAACTCGAGAGCTGCCGCGTCGTGACGAGACCCGTCGACAGATCAATGCGCACCAGAGTGCGGCCGTCGGACAGGTAGATCGATCGGCCGGCCTGCGCCGCGTCGAGCACCTCACCACGCCGTTGGTTGACGTACGGGATCGTCGGCGGCGCAGCCATGGGAGCAAGTGTGGTGAACGTCGACGGTGCGAACCTGGAGAGGTCGGGAGCCGTGTCCCGCGTGGTCGGCTCGGCTGCTGCGCCGGGCTCGATCATCGACCTCGTCGACCTCCGCGGCTCGGCTGGCGCATCAGAGCGAGCGTCGTCGGATCGGGCGACCAGTTTCGTCACCACGAGCGCCGCGAGGGCGACGACCACCACGACGCCCACGATCGTCGGTGTCCGCCGGCGATCAGAGAGTCGGCCCGACACAACGGCGGTCTGTGCCGATGGCGACGCGGACCGCCCCCCGAGCGGCGACAACTCGATGAGCATGGCATCGAGGGGCTCACGAGCGCGTCCGCACCGTCCGCAATAGCGTGCGTCACGCTCCAGCGTGGCGCCGCAACCCCGGCACGGCAGATCATGGACCCCGTCCTCCATGGGAACATCCTCCCACCGTCCCACGAGACGCTGGTTTCGGTCAGTTGTAGCGACCGAGGATCGAGGTCTCGGTCAAGCGCGAGAGGCCTTCCTTGATGGCGTGGGCTCGCGCCGAGCCGACACCGTCTACCTCCTCGAGATCTTCGATGGTGGCCCGGATGATGTCAGGCAACGAACCGAAGTGCGCGATCACGCGCTCGATGATCGATTCGGGAAGCCGCGGGATCTGCGCCAGCATGCGGTAACCGCGCGACGTGGCAGCCATGTCGAGATCGAGCGCCGCGTCGGGGATGTGCAACACGCCGGCGACCTTGCTGAGGTCGAGCAGCTTCGAGCTATCGAGCGCGTCGAGCGCCGCGAGCGACTCCTCGAGGTGCCAGCTCGCCTCCTCGTGGAAATAATCCTTGATGAGCAGTCGGCGATCGTCCTCGACACCGGCCATGAGCTCGAGCAGCTGTAACTGCACGAGCCGGCCTTCGGACCCGAGTTCGATGATGTCGACCTCGATCTCGGCCGCTATTCGTCGCACCATCTCAGTGCGCTGCAACACCGCGACCATGTCGCGCAACGTGACGAGGTCTTCGACCTCGAGGCTCGACAGGGTCGAGCGCACCTCGTCGAGCCGGTAGCGATAGCGCTCGAGCGTGCGCAACGCCTGGTTGGCGCGGAAGATGATGTCGGTGGGTGCCACGAGCACGTGCTTCTCATCGCCCACGTAGACGGTGATAGTGGACATTGCCTCGGACACCGAAACCACCGGCGCATCGATGCCACGCGCCACGCGCTCCGCGGTGCGGTGCCGCGTGCCGGTCTCCGCGGTGGGCACATGGTGATCTGGCACCAGGTGCACGTTGGCGCGGGCGATACGGCTCGCATCGGCGGCGAGAATGATGGCACCGTCCATCTTCGCCAACTCGGAGAGGCGTTGGGGGCTGTACGCCGCGTCGAGCAAGAACCCGCCGGAACAGATGTTCAACACATCGGGGCCGTCGGCCACCACGATCAACGCACCTTTGTTGCCCTGCAAAATGCGATCGAGACCTTCGCGCAGCGGCGTACCCGGCGCGACGCGGCGTAGGACCTCGAGGACTTTGAAACCCGGACGCTCGCTCATCGGCCCGATTCTAGGTCGGTGCTGCGACGTGGCTTGGAGAAGCCGGCCAGTCGTAGCGCCTCGCCGATGTTCGCGGCACGAAGTTCCTCGACCCCAGGCGGCGACGGCGGCGCGTTCGCCGGAATGATCGCGCGGCGCAACCCGAGGCGGGCGGCCTCGGTGAGCCGGCGCTCGAGGTGGGTGACCCGTCGTAGCTCGCCCCCGAGGCCCACCTCGCCGCACGCCACGAGATCGGGGGGCAGCACGACGTTCTGGCGCGCCGACGCCAACGCGAGGCACAGGGCGAGGTCCGCGCCTGGCTCGCGTACCTGCGCACCGCCGACCGCGAGCGCGTACACCTCTCGCCGATCGAAGCCGATGCCCGCGCGCTTTTCGAGCACCGCGAGGAGGAACCCGAGCCGCCCGAGATCGACGCCCTCGGCGCTGCGACGCGGCACCGCCATCGTCGTATCGACCATGAGCGCTTGGATCTCGACGAGGATCGGCCGTTGGCCGTCGATCGTGGGCGCGACGATTGATCCGCTCACACCCTGCGCTCGATCGGCGAGGAAGATGCTCGACGGATCGGTGACGGTGACGAGCCCCGCTTCACCCATCTCGAACACGCCTGTCTCATCGGTGGAGCCGAAGCGGTGCTTCGTGGCCCGCAACATGCGCATCGCGTGATGGCGGTCGCCTTCGAAGCCGACAACCGTGTCGACGAGGTGCTCGAGCACACGTGGCCCGGCGAGCGCGCCGTCTTTGGTGACGTGGCCCACGAGGATGATCGCGATGCCTGTGGACTTGGCGACCTGCACGAGCCGATAGGCGCACTCGCGTACCTGCACGACCGTGCCGGGCGCCGAACTGAGCGTCGGGTCGCTGATTGTCTGGATCGAATCGACCACCACGACCTCGGGCTTCACGTGCGCGATGTGATGGAGCACGTTCATGACGTCGGTCTCGGAGGCGAGCCACAGTTCGGGGTGCAACGTGCCCAGCCGTTCGGCGCGCAGTCGGACCTGTTGTTTCGACTCCTCCGCCGTGAGGTACAGCGCCCGGCGGCCCCCTTCAGCGACCCCGCGCACTATCTGGAGGAGCAAGGTCGACTTGCCGATGCCCGGTTCGCCGTGCACGAGCGTGACCGACCCGGGCACGAGCCCGCCGCCGAGCACCCGATCGACCTCCGGGAGGCCAGTCGGCACGGCGACCCACTCGGCGAAGTCGATCTGGTCGATGGGCAACGCGACATCGGTGGGCGTGCTGGCACCCCGGCCCACACTCGCCCCGCTCATCGCCGGCACGACGACTTCTTCCTCGAGGGTGCTCCACGCGCCGCACGCGGGACAACGGCCGGCCCATTTGGGTTCGCCATGGCCGCAGTCACGGCAGCGGAAAAGGGTGCGGGTGCGAGACATCGTGCGCTCACACTACGCAGGGGGTAGGACAGCTTCGCTCGAACCTCGTTCGGCTCGGACCTTCGGCGCGCCGTTCAACCGTTGTCGACGGCGCCAAATTGTTCAACCGTTGTCGACCGCGCGCAGGATGGGTCGGCGTCGCCGGACCGCGTTGATGCCGACCACCACCACGAGCACGAACGCCGCGGCCGTCGCGATGTAGGCCCATACCAGTGGTTGGCGTGCGCGGGCGATCGACGCCGCGTGCAGTTCGTGGGGGGCGGCGTCACCGACCTGGAACACCCAGGTCGCCGTATCGCCGTCGATGGTCGGTGTGTTCGCGGCCACCGCCGCGGGCATCGTCACGGCGAACTCGGCGCGCAGCAGCGAGGTCAACGGTGCACCCAATTCGGCTTCGAGCGCAACCTGGTCACGCCCCAATGGCTTGCCGCCGAGCGCCCCAACGAGTTGGGTATCGCTGAACGCCGCCAGACCCTTCGAGAGGTCCGCCGTCGCCGTGAATGTCCACGTGACCTTGGCGAACGACCGCGTACGGGCGAGTTGCACGTCGCGGAACACCCCAGTCGGACCTGTGATCTCGGCCAACACACCCGCCAGCTCGTCGGGCGAACGAAATGGCTTGCTCGCGGTGTAGGTGACCCCGCCATCGCGGGCGTCGGGCCCGTTCACCCGCCACCCGGCCGTGACGAGGTCGTTCGTGCGCAGCGTGGCCGCGAGGTCAAGAACGCGAGTGGCCGCGTCGGCATCGAATCGAACCGTGACCGCGACGGTGCCCGAGCCGTCGTCGCGCACCGTGACCGCAACATTCGTGTCGATGCGGCATGCCGCGAGCAGCAGCACGAGGAGACCGGCGAGGATCGCGCGCAGAGCCGCAGACACGGCCGACACCGTAGCGTTCCCTCGTTCGGCGGAGGCCCTTCGTGCTCGGCGTTCAGCTGATCTGAGGCAACCGGCCGCCACCGACCGGAAAACGACGGACGCCGCCCCGAAGGACGGCGTTCGTCGTCATGGTTCCCCGGTCAGGGGCGCCCGATCACTCGGGGGCGGCTTTGGCCATCTCGACCGGCGGGGGCGTAAAGCCCTCGATGGCCCGGAACGTGATGCGCATGTCGTTGGGCTTGTCAGGGTCGGGCTCGGTGTCGACGACGATGATCTCGCCGGCTCGGTACTCCTTGTGAAGCAACCGTTCCGAGAGCGGATCCTCGACCAGGCGCTGAATGGCACGCCGTAGCGGGCGAGCTCCGAGGGTGGGGTCGTAGCCCTTGTCCGCGAGGTGCAGCTTGGCCGAATCGGTGAGCTCGAGGCCGAGCCCCTGACCGGCGAGCTGGTTCGACAGCCGCTTGATCATGAGGTCGACGATGATGGTGACCTCGGCCTTCGACAGCTCGTGGAAGACGATGGTCTCGTCGATGCGGTTCAAGACCTCGGGACGGAAGTGCAACTTGAGCGCATCGTTGACCTTCTCCTTCATCCTCTCGTAGGTGACGGCTTCATCACTCTTCGAAAAGCCCAGGTGGGCCTTGCGGAGATCCTGGGTGCCGAGGTTCGACGTCATGATGAGCACCGTGTTGCGGAAGTCGACGGAGCGACCTTGCGCGTCGGTGAGACGACCCTCCTCGAGGATCTGCAGCAGCGTGTTGAAGACGTCGGGGTGGGCCTTTTCGATC
>JANMVY010000239.1:0-3973 GCA_031393535.1 Actinomycetes bacterium
GCAACATGCGCTCGAGGTACCGCAGATATGCCGGAGAGATCTCCTTGTTCGCGAACAACGTGAACGTGGGCGGATCGGTCGCGCCCTGCGTGGCGTACATGATGCGCCCACCATGCGGCGCAGGCGTTGCCGACTGCGCGCGCATGATCACCTCGTTCACCTTCCGCGTCGGCACGCGCTTTTGATAATCGACGATCGACTCGGCGAGAGCAGGCAACAGCTTGTGTACACCCTTGCCGGTGAGCGCGCTGATCTTCAGAACAGGTGAGTCGCCGATGAAGTGCAGTTTGCGTTCGATGTCCGCGCTGATCTTCGCGCGCTCCTCGGCATCGGCGATGGTCTCCCATTTGTTGAGCAGCACCACGATCGGACAACCCGCCGCATCGACGCGCTCGGCAAGGCGCTGATCTTGCGCGGCGACGCCATCGGTGGCATCGATCACGAGCAACGCCACATCGGCTTCGTCGACTGCTTGCAATGCGCGCACCATCGAATAGAACTCGGTGCCGTCCTCGACCTTCGACTTGCGCCGCATGCCGGCAGTGTCGATGAACCGCACCGGCCCGGTGGGTGTCTCGACGATCGTGTCGATGGTGTCGCGTGTAGTGCCCGGCATGTCGTGGACCACACTGCGATCGTCTCCGATGAGCCGATTGAACAAGGTGGACTTCCCGACGTTCGGCCGACCGACGATGGCCACCGAGAACACCCTTGGCCCGTCATGCACGGGCCCCTCCATCGGCTCACCGCCGGCATCGAGCACGGGTTCCTTCTCGTCGGACGGAAAGGTGGCGACAATCGCGTCGAGCAGATCACCCGTGCTGCGGCCATGTAACGCGCTCACGGCGTGCGGATCGCCGAGGCCGAGCGACACGAAGTCCCAGATGTTCGGTTCGTGACGCGCGTCGTCGATCTTGTTGACCGCGAGCAGCACTGGTCGACCGAGACCCCGCAACAACTGCGCGACACGAGCGTCGTCCTCGGTGATACCCACCGACCCGTCGACCACGAGGCAGATCACGTCCGCGTCGTTGATCGCGCGCTCGCTCTGCTTGCTCACCTTGGCGTCGAGCTCGTCGCCCTTCGGCATCCATCCGCCCGTATCGACCACGATGAAGTCGCGGCCCAGCCAATTGCACTCGACCTCTTTGCGATCGCGGGTGACGCCGGGGCGTTCTTCGACGATGGTGACGCGTCGGCCGACGAGCCGGTTGACGAGCGTGGATTTCCCGACGTTGGGGCGGCCGACGATCGCGACCACGGGTAACGGGCTCATTTTGCGGTCCTTTGCCTTCTGATCGGCCATGCGGGCCACCTCCGTGCGGCTCATGGCCTCACCTCCAGGGCGGCACGCAACGCGTGCCCATCGGTAGGGATGATCTCGACCGGGTGCGGCAGGTCGGCCGGCGCGACGCCGTCGAGGAACACGCCGCCGGTCAGGCACACGTCGGGAACGAGGTAACGGTGGCCGGCCGGCTCGGACGCGAGCGCACGGGCGATGTCCTCGCCCACCATCAGACCAGTGACTCCGGTATTGCCGCCGAAGAAATCGTTTCGCACCGCGATCACTCGTACGTCGTCGCGACCGAGCGACGCGACGATCGGTTCGATGACCAACGCGCCGAGCGGGCCGGTGAGAATGCCGACCGGAGCGGTTCGGCGCGGTCGCAGCACCACCGAGCCGGCGACTCGGTCGGACACGCGGGGTGCTCGGTAGCCCTCGGCCGGCGCGCCGTCGACCCACGAGAAGAACCCTGCTCGCACACCGGTCGCCTCCGCGGTCTCACCACGGAACTCGAGCGCGAAGCTCTGCGCCATCCCCACGCCGTCCTCGTGCATGGCGAAACCCTCATAGGTCTCCGCGGGCGGAAACGGACGATCGGCGAGCAGGAAATACTCGTCGGCCGCGTGCACGACGCGCCGACCCGTGTGGCTCAGGAAGGCGTGCTGCCAGAACGCGACGATGTCGACCACACGTTCCGCCTCGATTCTGGTGTGCGGGCGCATGCGAGGTTCGTGATTGAACTTGCTGATCCCGAGCGGCACCACGCACACGGTGGCGAGCTCCACGTACTGATCGAGCAACTCGGCGAGCGTGTGATCGAGTTCGTCGGCATCGTTGATCCCGGGACACACCACGATCTGGCCGTGGACCTCGACACCGTGATCGAGCAGAGCGCGCAACCAGCGCAGGCTGGGTCCGCCGCGCCGATTCCGCAAGAGGTCGTTGCGCGCCACGAGGTCGGCCGAGTGGATGCTGACATGCAGTGGCGAGAGCCCCTCGGTGATCACCCGCTCGAGATCGGCTTCGGTGAAGCGCGTGAGCGTCGTGAAATTGCCGTAGAGGAAAGACAACCGGTAATCGTCGTCCTTCAGGTACAGGCTCTGGCGCATGCCCGGCGGCAACTGGTAGATGAAGCAGAACTCGCAGTGGTTGTCGCAGGTGCGCACCTGGTCGAAGAGGGCCGCGTGCACCTCGACACCGAACGGCTCGCCTTCGCGCTTGGCGATCTCGATATCGGTCTCGATGCCACCCCGGCGCACCGAGACCACGATCCCGGCTTCGTCGACCAGCCGTTGGTACTCGAGCACATCGCGCGGGACCACGCCATCGATGGCGACGATCTCGTCGCCCGGCGCGAGGCCGGCGCGCGCCGCAGCCGAACCGACCACGACCGACACCACGCGCGGCGACGCGGGCGCGCCGAGAGGAGCAGTCGAAAGGGCCATACGGACCAAGGATACGCCCGTCGGCCAAGTTGCCGGTTCGCAGGCGTACCCTGGTGCCATGCCGGTGTCTATCGAGCCACTTCGCAACGGTGACCCGGCCGTGCGCCTCGAGCTGTCGCGACTTGCGTTCGGCAGCACGGATCCCGCCGATCCGCACCGTCCGCAGCCGCCGAACGAACAGGTGGTCGCCGCGTATCTCGACGACCGGTTGTGCGCCGCGGCAACGTTTCACGAAGACGCCCAATGGGTGTGCGGCAGGCGAGTACCCATGGGCGGCGTGGCCGGTGTCGCCGTGGCGCCTCACGTGCGCGGCCACGGCTTCGCACGCGCCGTGCTTCGCGCCGGTCTGCACACCATGGTCCGCCGCGGCGACGCCATCTCGAGCCTCTACCCCACCACGGGCACGCTCTACCGCTCGCTCGGGTGGGGATACGCCGGTAGCTACACCTGGCATCGAGTCGAGCTCGCCGAGCTCCCGCCGGCGGCGGCTGCCGCGGGACACGACTTCGCCCCGAGCACGTTCGCGGAGGCCTCGGCGCTCTACGACGCGGTCGCCCCGACGCACAACGGCTGGCTGGCCCGGTCGGCGATGCATCGGGTCACCACCGAATACGACCATCGACGCACGACGGCAGCACACGGCGCCTACCTCGTCCGTCGCGATCAGCAGGTCGTCGGTTTCCTCGCGTACGAGGCCAAGCGAGACGGTCGCGGTCGCTTCGATTTGTCTGCTGGTCAGCTGCTCGCCCTCGATCGCGATACCTACCGCGCGATCTTCGGATTCGTGCAATCCATGGGATCGATGGCCCAGGCCCTGCGCACGCGGGTGCCCGACTACGTGTTGTACGCCACGCTCGACCACGGCCATCGCGCGCAGCGAGTCGACTCGCATCCGTTCATGACGCGCATCATCGATGCCCGCGCCGCGGTCGCTTCACGGGGCTACTCGCCGCACATCGACGCCGAGGTGCACCTCGATCTGCACGACCCCGAGATCGAGCACAACGACGGCCCGTTCGTGCTCCGAGTCCGTGACGGTCTGGGCACGCTGGAACCAGGCGGCGGTGGCGAGGTCGACCTGCACATCAGCGATTTCGCGACCGCCTACCTCGGCGGGCCGTGCACGACCGGTGCCCTAGTCGGGGTGTTCGCGGCGCCCACCGCACCATCGATGATTGACTTTTTCTGACCCGCCACATCTGCGCGAGCAGTCGGTCGTGGTTCGCCGCACAGGGGCCCGGGC
>JANMVY010000320.1:0-2848 GCA_031393535.1 Actinomycetes bacterium
GACGTCTCGGGCGCCGGCAAGCGGCTCGCGACCAGTTGAGCGAGCTCTTGCAGGGAATCGATCGAAATTGGCGCGCCCACGCCTAAAGTGCTGACTAAGACGCGCGCCCGGCCTTTCGTAAAGACGATGAAGTCGATGTAGGCGGAGATGTTGAGGCCAGACAGCGAGAAGGGGGTCGTGATCCTGAAAGCGACGGTGTCATCACCCACTTTGGGGAAGTTCAACGGGGCGACTGACGGCTGACCAACTTTGAGATCCGTGGGCCCGGGAGCGCCGTCGGAGGGATGCGCAAGCCCTTCCGCGAAGGCGGCCCCGACCGTTTTCTCCAGGCATCCGGGCATCTCTGACTTGTGGAAGATGGCCATCCTTTGCTGGACGTCGGCGACGCTGGGTGCCACACCGACGGAGCTCGAGAGTTCTGCTTTGTTGTCGGGAGAACTGAAGTCCTGCGAGTCCGCGCTGGCCTTTGCGGAATCGGGCCGAAGGAGCCCGACGTCGACATGCAAACAGTCAGCCATCAGCTGGCCGACCTTCTCGCTGCTCGAACTGTCGTCGTTCGTGTGGACCTTGCCCTGCCACCCCTGTGGCATGTCGGACAACTGAAGTACCGCACTCGCGGCGAGAGCGCGGTCCGCGTTCAAATCTTGTCCAAGCGACGTGCCCGGAGAAAGAGCGGTACCTCCCGGGCTATCCGACGTCGCTGTCGCGCCGGACGTCGGAGCCGTATTCGTAGAGCCTGCGCAGGCAACGAGCGCGACGACCGAGACAACCGCAAGCAGCATCCCGCTTCGTGGATTCGACAAACCACGACTCACAAGCCCACCCCTCTCAGAGCGCACCGTGCTCGCAATTGAAGTATGCACCTTTTGGTCGGACCAGGGCGACAACGGCCAGCGCGCACTCGTCCACCGCTCGCGATGTCGTCTCCTTCTTCGCCGACAGCCGATCACTGGGGACAAGGCCATCGCGATCATCGTGCGCGCCCAGCGCGCCATCGACCCCGCCGCCTGCGATCCAAACGGTGAACGACGATTCCTGACGAGCCGGGGGTACCCGCCGAGGATCGTCCCGCAGACCCCGGTGTTGCGCAGCGCCTCGGTCGCGCCGTAGCGGACCGGTTCCGTCTCGGGCTCGTAGGTGCCGAAGAGCCGGTCCCAAATCATCGTCTGGCTGCCGAAGTTCTTGTCGAGATAGCGCGGGTTCGAGCCGTGGTGCACACGGTGGTTCGACGGGGTCGACAGCCAACGGTCGAGGGGCCCGAGGCCGCCGATAAGCCGGGTGTGGTGCAGCCCCCCTGAGATCAGGCCCCACGCTGCCATCGGCGCGTAGATCGCCGGAGGAAAGCCCAGCAGCGGTGCCCACACGCCGGCCGCCGCTTTGTAGAACACCTCGGTCGGCGGCACGCGGATCGCCGTCAAGACGCTGAAGTCCTCCGCCGAGTGGTGCACGACATGCGACGCCCACAACAGCGGGATCTCGTGCTCCGCCCGGTGTACCCAGTAGTACGCGAAGTCACCGACGAGCAGGTACGCGGCCCATGTCAGCGGGTTCGTCACGTCGAGGTGCCACGGCGCCCAACGGTCGTAAACCGCGCCGTAAACGGCGACCAGTCCGGTGGCACCAACGATCGCCTTGGTGCCCAACCAGATCGCCGCGACCGACGCCGAGACGATCGTCTCGTGACGGTCCATCGGCAGGTTGCGATGCCGGCGGAGCGCGACCTCGGCGATGACGACGGTGGCGGCGAGAACGGTGTACACGATGGTCATAGGTCCATCGTCGGCGTTCCCGCCGCACGGGCCAATCCGGGGAAACCCCCAAAGATCGCTGGGGCGAGCCCCAATCGATGCCGGGCCGGCGGTGAGGTTCATGTCAGCGGCAAGACCCGATGCGGCCACGCACAACGTGACCGCGAGCACCAAACCGCCGGTGAGCGCGCAGCCGAACCGCGGCCCGGCCAGCAGGATCGCGTTGAGGATCTGGTTGAGGATCTGGTTGAGGCACCGCAGCCGTTGCTGCACCTCAACGATTCGTTCAACAACCACGACCGCGCCGTGCGCATCCGATGTCTGACGCGGGTCGATGATCGATGTCCGCGACGTCGGCGTGCCGCGTGTGTTGAGCACGCCGTGGACACGCCCGTGTCTTTGGATCGTGTGCGAGCAGCTCGAGCGCGTGTTCAGAGCTGAGCAGCGGATCACTGCACGACCGGCGCGACGCCTCGAGCGCGGCTCACGGCCTCGCTGTACGCACCGGTCGACCTCACCGTCGCCGGTGGCGGTGCGGTCGGTCGATGGGTCGTGATGTCGGTGGGTGATCGATCGGCGTCGTGAACGCGACGCACCACGCGGGACGGCACTCGACTCGATCGACCCGCGCGGGTCGCGTGTTTAGGCCTAACAACGCACGCGTCGTATGGCTGTTCAGGTCCGGGTTGAGGGCGGCCCGCCACGTTGTTGGTCGCGCGCGGCGTTTCGGTCGCGCCTTTCTGAGACGCGACACCCGCGTCGCAACCAATGGAGGACTTTCGGATGGACTGTTTGACGTACACGGTGACCGAAGCCGCAGCACTGCTCGGCATCTCGAGAACGAGCGCGTATGAGTGCGTGCGCCGCGGGGAGATCCCGTCGCTGACGCTCAGCCGGCGCGTGGTGATCAGCCGCGTTGTATTGGAACGCCTGCTCCGCGGCGGCGCGCTCGACCACGCAGACGCCGTGCGATGACCACGCCGCGACCACCACACCACGACGAGCACGGCACGCGCGCTGTTCGGGGTGCCCGCGACACGGCGCCTCAATGAGGACACACGGGTGCACACCCGCCGGTGTGGGCGCGCTGTGACGGTTCG
>JANMVY010000351.1:0-1937 GCA_031393535.1 Actinomycetes bacterium
TGTTGCACCGCAACGGCGATACCGAACACCGCGGCGGCGACGAGGGCCACCAGCGCGCTCATGCGGGCCCCGCCGGGCGCCGGTCGTCTCCGAGCTGCCCGCGGTGCGACGCGCTCATGGCGGCGACGCTACCCAGATGCATCCACCGCCCGCTCAGTAGCGGAGCGTCTTGTCGATCACGTAGCGCAACGGCTCGCCGTGCACGAACCGCCGTGCGTTCTCGACGATGATCGCTTCGCGTGCCGCGTCGGTGTCGCTACCGAAGCCGGCCACGTGCGGGGTGAGGATGACGTTGGGAAGGTGCCACAACGGGTGATCGCTCGGTAGCGGCTCGACCTCGCACACGTCGAGCGCGGCACCGGCGATGGCACCGTGGGCGAGCGCGGCGGTGAGATCCGCGAGACGTACGGTTTCGCCGCGACCGACGTTCACGAGAAAGGCGGTGTCGCGCATGGCTGCGAAGCGCGACGCGTGCATCATGCCGTCGGTCGCCGGCGTGTGCGGCACCGTGAGCACGACCCAGTCCGCGCGTGGTAGCAGCTGATCGAGCTCGTCGATGTGGTGCAGCTCGTCGACGTCGGCGTGCACGCGCTCGGGGAACGAGTCGACGCCGACCACTCGGATACCGAACGCGCGAGCGCGCGCCGCGGTGGTCGCGCCGACCTCGCCGACGCCGACGACCAGCATCGTCGTCGCTGCCAGATCGATGATGCCGATGTCGTCCAGGTCGCGATGCCACGTAGCTCTCGCTTGCGCTGCCGCGTAGCGCGGCAGGCCGCGTGCGAACGACAGCACGTAGGCCATTATGTGGTTCGCGAGGTTGTCCCGATAGACGCCGCGCAGGTTCGTGACCACCACGGGATGCTCGATCAGCTCCGGGAAGAAGAACGACGGCGGTGGCGCGGCCGCCGGTGCCTGCAGCCAGCGAAGTCGCGGTGCCGCGGCGAGCTGCTGCGCGGTGAGCATGCCGAACGCGGCATCGGCGCTCGCGAGGAGCGGCCGGGGGTCGGCGCCCTCGTCGGCCACGACGACGCGCATCTCGGGTACCTCGGCCGCCACGGCGCGCGCCCACGCGTGCATGGGCGCCATGAACCACCCGTCGAGGGGCACGAACACCATCGTTCGTTCGGTCATCGCCGTCGCACCTTTCGTCGACCGCGGTGGGCCGGTCACGCCCATTGTGCTCGCGCGAACCGGGCACCCGGCGACCTCGGCGGCGATCGGCTCGCCGTGTCGGCCCGAGGTCACCTCGGCCGGGCTGCAGGTGATGCCACGGTTGTCGATGGTGCGGTGCGTATCGACGACCTACGCTCGCCGTCGGGGGGCAGAGTGATGAGCAGGTCCGAGTCGCTGCTGGTGCACATCTCGTATCCCGAGATCGAAACGCTGGTCGACGTGGCGCGCGTGGCGGCGGTCGATTCCCGTATCGAGATGGTGATCACGAGCTACGTCGAGAACACCGAACTGCGTACCGCGAAGCGGTTGCGGCCCGACTCGCCCGATCTCGCGGCGATGTCACCGCCCCTCGACGATGCCTACCGCGACGCGCTCGCACGTGCCGAGGTCATGTTCTGCCTCGACGCCCCCGTGAACCTTCCCGCGTTGGCTCCGCAGCTGCGGTGGGTTCAAGCGGTCGGCTCCGGTGTCGGGCAGTTCGCGGCGAGCAGGCTCGACGCCGGCGACATCACCCTCACGAACGCCGCCGGTGTCGGTGCGCCGTCGATCGCCGAGTTCGTGATCGGCCTCATCGTTGCCGCGTGGAAAGACTTCCCGGCGCTCGCGCAGTTGCAACGCGAGCGCACCTGGCAAGCGCACTACGGCCGTCTGATCATGGGCTCGACCGTCGGCATCGTGGGACTCGGCGCCATCGGTGCGGCGGTCGCGCAGCGCATCAAGCCGTTCGGGGTCGAGGTGCTGGCGATCCGCCGCAGCTTCGC
>JANMVY010000369.1:0-5092 GCA_031393535.1 Actinomycetes bacterium
CTCGCTGAGCCCGGGCGCGGGGCTGAACGCCGAGAGGATCGCCGGGAACTCGCCCCAGAAGCCCGCGAGGCCCGGGAGCCCGAGGCTCGCCATCGCGCAGAAGCCGAGGATCCAACCCATCTTCGGCGCCGACACGAGCAGGCCGCCGAGGCGCGACATCTCGCGCGTGCCGTAGTTGTGCTGCATCGAGCCGGCGATGAAGAACAACATGCCGGTAATCAGACCGTGGGCGACCATGCCGAAGATCGCGGCGTTGATACCGAACTGCGTGAGAGTCGAGATGCCGAGCATCACAAAGCCCATGTGCGCTACCGACGAGAACGCTATGAGTCGCTTCATGTCCGTCTGCGCGAGACAACCGAGCGCGCCGTAGATGATGCCGATCACCGCCAGCACCCCGATCAGCGGCGCCACCTTCACCGCGGCGGCAGGCAGGATGGGAATGGCAATGCGCACGAAACCGTACGTGCCGAGCTTGAGGAGCACGGCGGCCAAAATCACCGAGCCGACGGTAGGCGCCTGCGTGTGGGCGTCGGGTAACCATGTGTGAAACGGGAACATCGGCACCTTGATGCCGAAACCCATGAACATACCGAGGAAGATCAGCACCTGGGAGGACAACGCGACGCCTTGGAGCGCAGTGGGGAGCGCTCGCATGTCGAACGTGTGCGGATTCGCGAGAAAGAACATGGCCAAGAAACTGAGGATCATCAGCGCGGAGCCGAAGAGCGTGAACAGGAAGAACTTGAGCGATGCGTAGGCGCGGTTGTCGCCACCCCACACCGCGATCATGAAGAACATCGGCAGCAGAACGACCTCGAAGAACACGAAGAAGAGAATGAGATCCTGCGCCACGAACGAACCGAGCATGCCGGTCTGGAGCACGAGGATCAGCGCCAGGAACGCCTTGGGGTTGTGTGGCTCGGGGAAGTGATTCCAGCTGTAGACGATGCACAGCGGCACGATGAGCAGCGTGAGGAGGAAGAGCGGCAACGAGATGCCGTCGAGCCCGACGATATAACGCGAGCTGATCGCCTCGATCCACTTCTTGTCGACCACGTATTGCAACTTCGACGTGTCGTCGAAGTTGAACTTGGCCAACATCGCGATGCCGAAGCCACCTGAGACGAGCGACGCGGCGAGCGCTGTCCACTTGTACAGGTCCTCGCCCCACGACTTCGGCGTGAACATGACGATGAGCGCGCCGATGACCGGAACGAACACCGCGATGCTGATGCCCCAGGTTTCCAGGAAGTCCATGATCTGTTCTTTCCCTTTGGCTTCGCGCTACGTGGTGAGGAAGATGAGGAAGACGCCGGCGATGATCGTGGCCCCACCGAAAAGGAGGGCCGCGTACTGCTGGACCTTGCCCGTTTGAATGCTGCGCAGCTCTTCGCCCGCGCCGTTCGAGAAGGCCCCCGACGCGTTGACCGCGCCGTCGACGACCAACTGATCGAAATAGGTGTACAGCAGCTTGCCGCCGATGACCGAGCCCTTGGCGACCGCGTTGACCGTGCCATCGATGGCCTTCTGGTTGAACCAGTACGCGGCGCGGGCGATGGGCCCTTTGATGCCCGCGACGATGACGTCGTTGTACAAGTGGTCGAGGTAGTACTTGTTGACGAGCAGTGTGTGAAACGACTTGGCCGGACGCGACCAGGTGGTGATGCCGTCGGGCAACTCGGTGAGCGCGCGTCGCTCGTCGCGCGATCGACGCGCGACCTTCGCGTAATACGCGTAGGCCGCGCCGGCGCCCGACAGCGCGATCGCGCTCGACACGATCGCGAGGGTCCAGCTCGGTGCGCCGTGCGCGATCGACGGGAAGTAGCGGCCGACGGGTTCGACGTAATGCTCGAAGCGGAGCTGCCAACCCTTCGGCGTACGCTCGGAACCGGAGAGGAACCCGGCGGGCAGGTTGGTCCAGCCGGCCACCACTGCGAATGCCGCGAGGATGATGAGCGGCACGGTGATGCGCGGTCCGCTCTCGTGAGGATGACCGTGCCCGCGGTATTCACCGAAGAAGGTCAGGTAGATCACGCGGGTCATGTAGGCCGCGGTGAGCGCCGCTCCGACCATGCCCATGATCAACATCGCGTAGTACGTGCCATTGCCGTGCGTGTTCGACCAGCCGCCGGTACCAACGAGGATCTCGTCCTTCGACCAGAAGCCCGCGAGCGGGAACACCCCGGCTAGGGCCGCAGTGGCGACGACGAAGGTCCAGAACGTCTTGGGCATGATCTTGCGCAAACCGCCCATGCCGGTCTTCATGTCGAAGCTGTGGTGGCACGCGTGGCTCACCGAACCGGCGCCCAGGAACAGGCATGCCTTGAAGAACGCGTGGGTGAAGAGGTGGAACACCGCAGCGGTCCATGCCCCCACGCCGAGCGCCATGACCATGTAGCCGAGCTGGCTGATCGTGGAGTACGCCAGCACCTTCTTGATGTCGTTCTGCACGAACGCCAGAAGGGCACCGCCGAGCAACGTGACCGCGCCGATGATCGCCAGCAGGTTGATGCTCGATCCGGGGATGGTGAACCCGTGGAAGAACACCGAGTACAGGCGGGCCACCATGAACACGCCGGCCACGACCATGGTGGCCGCGTGGATGAGCGCCGACACCGGTGTGGGCCCGGCCATGGCGTCGGGTAGCCAGGTGTGGAGAATGAACTGACCCGACTTCGACATGACCGCTGCCGTGAGACAGCACGCCGCGACCAGCAGCAGCAGATGACGGATCTCGCCCGAGTTCGCCATCTCATTGATTCTCACGATGTCGAAGCTCTTGCCTGCCGCGAAGTACAGGATGCTGACGCCGATGATCAGGCCCATGTCGCCGACCCGGTTGGTCAGGAACGCCTTGAGGGCGGCGTCGGAGTTCGGCTTTTCCTCCCACCAGTGACCGATGAGCGCGAACGAGCACACGCCGACGAGTTCCCACGCGCACAACAACATCAGCGTGTTCTGCGCAATGACGAGCGTGAGCATCGACGCGGTGAACAGGCTGAGAAAGGCGAAGTAGTGGGTGTAGCGGCGGTCACCGTGCACGTAGTCGGTCGAGTACACGTGCACGAGCAGCGAGATGATCGTGACGACCACCAACATCATCGCCGACAGCCCATCGACGAGTGTGCCGACCTCGACCTTGGTGCCTTCGTTCTCGAACCACGTGACCGAGTTGGTCACCGGAGCCGTCGGTGTGCGGGCCTCCGCTCCTTCGGCCGCGACGGCGCCTTCGCCCTCGGCGGTCAAGACGCCACCCGCCGAAAGCGCGTGCTCGCCAGCGCCCTCGCGATGCGCGTCGTTGACGTGCTGGATCCACTGCACGCCCACGACCGAAGCCATCACGAACGAAGCGGAGACGGCGACGAGACCGATCCAGTGACCCTTGCCGGGCGTGCGCTTACCGACCAGGAGAATGAGGACGAACGAGAGCGCGGGGATCAACGGGATGATCCACGCGTTGCGGAGCATCCACCCGGCCGACGCGGCGGTCTCGTTCGCTAGTAACAGGGCGTTCACGCGCTCAACCCTTCATGAGATCGACTTCGGTGAGGTCGATGCTCTTGCGGTTGCGGTACAAGAGCAACACCATCGCGAGACCTACCCCGACCTCGGCGGCTGCGACGGTGATGACGAACAGGCCGAACACTTCGCCCGCCACAGTCTTGTTGAATGCGCCGAACGCGACGAAGTTGATGTTGACCGCGTTCAGAATGAGCTCGACGGACATCAGCACCAGCACCGCGTTGCGCCTGGCCAGTACCCCATAGACACCAATGCAGAAGAGCGCCGCGGCGAGGAGCAGGAACTCGTTGAGGAGCATCTCAGTCCTTCCGGGCCACGACGATGGCCCCGATGAGTGCGGCGAGCAGTAGCACCGACACCACCTCGAACGGGATGAGGTACTGGGAGAAAATCGAGTCGCTCACCAGGGCGGTGGTCGACGGCACCGAGATGTCGACGTGCGTGTCGCGGTAGTCATCGATGACCGCCCACGCCATGACCCCGAACAGGAGCACCCCGACGGACGCGGCCATGAACCGGCGCTCGCGTACAACGGTCTCGTCGTCGCCGAGCTTCGCGCGGGTGAGCATGACGCCGAACAAGAACAGCACGATCACCGCGCCGATGTACACGAGCACCTGCGTGACGCCGATGAACTCGGCGCCGAGAAGGATGAACTGTGCGGCCACACCCGCCAGGACGATGACGAGGTACAGCGCGGCGTGCACGACGTTCTTGGTGGTCACGACACGCCATGCCGACACCAGCATGACCGTCGCGACGACGCCGAACGTGATGTTCTGTGCGACGAAGAGATCGTCGCCGTTCGGGTTCACCTGAGCGAGGACGGTAGCGAGCATCAGCGCGGCACCTTCTTCACCTTGGCCTGGCTACCCGCTTCGTACGGCTCGAAGTCGGGCACCGTCTCCATCCACTGCGCCAGGCGGTCCTTGTCATGGAGAAGGTCGGCGATGCGGAACTCGCTGAACTCGTACTCGGGTGTCCAGAACAACGCGTCGAACGGGCACACCTCGACACAGATGCCGCAGTACATGCACAGGGAGTAGTCGATGTCGAAACGGTCGAGCTGATTGACCTTGCGGGGCTTGCCGCCCGCGCGCCGCGGCGGCGCTTTGGTCTTGTGCGCTTCGATGTAGATGCACCAGTCGGGGCACTCGCGCACGCACAACATGCACGACGTGCAGTTCTCTTCTTTCAACGCGATGACGCCGCGAGCCCGAGAAGCCGGGGTCTCCTTTTCGTGCGGGTACTGCACGGTGACTGCGCCCTTGGCCGGCGCGGGCGGCTTCAGAGGCCCATCGGGAAAGATGGTCTCGACCATGGTCTTGGCGGTGATGCCAAGACCTTTCAGCACACCGGGGATCTTTGGCTTGGGCATCAGAACACCACCTTCAAAACGGCGGTGGCCACGATGTTGCCGAGCGACAGCGGGATCAAGAACTTCCACGCGAGACGCTGCAACTGATCTTCGCGGAACCGAGGGAACGAGAACCTCGCCCACACGACGAGGAAGGCGACGATCATCATCTTCCCCATCATCACGAGCGGACCGAGCACGTTGTAGACG
>JANMVY010000373.1:0-4855 GCA_031393535.1 Actinomycetes bacterium
ATCGAGGTCACGTCGCTCGCGATCCAGGTACACGGCGGCATGGGCTACATCGAAGAGACGGGTGTTGCGCAGCACTACCGCGACGCGCGCATCTCTGCCATCTACGAGGGCACCAACGGCATCCAGGCGATCGATCTCGTCGGACGAAAGCTGGCGATGCGCGGCGGCGCCGTGGTGCGCGAGTTCTTCGATCGCATCGCCGCCACGGATTCGCAACTCGCGGCCGCGGGGGAGCGCGTGGCCGCCATTCGCGTCAACCTCGCCGAGAACCTCGCCGTGTTGCGCGAAGCCACCGAGTGGCTTATGGCAAACGGGGCGATCGATCCGCAGAACGCCCTCGCGGGTGCGACGCCGTATCTGCGCATGTTCGGGTTGGTGAGCGGCGGCTGGTTGCACGCGCGGGCCGCGCTCGCGGCGCTCGTTCACCTCGACGCCGGCACCGATCACGACGGCTTCGCCCACGCTCGCCTGGTGTCCGCGTCGTTCTTCTGCGAACAACTGATGCCCCAGGCGAAGGGACTGTTGGCGTCGGTCGTCGCCGGTCCGCGCGACCTGTACGCGATCGACCCTGTGCAGCTCGGCCTGTGACTCGCCAAGGCCGCTGTCGGGTCGCCTGATTCGCGGTGAAGCGGCCGACCTTGTAGGTTCGCGGCGTGCTTTCCGCGATCCCCAGCCCGTCGGGCAACGCCATCCACATCGGCGATCTCCAGCTCCGCTTCTACGGCCTGGCCATCGCGCTCGGCGTGTTCGTCGCGATCTGGCTCGCCGATCGGCGCCATGTGGCCCGAGGCGGCAACCAGGAGGACTTCGGCCACATAGGCATCCGCGGCGCCCTCGCCGGGCTCGTGGGCGCGAGGCTCTACCACGTCATCACCGACTGGCGGTCGTTCCAAGGCCGTTGGGGTGACGTGTTCAAGGTGTGGGAGGGCGGTCTGGGCATCCCCGGCGCTCTCGTCGTGGGCATGCTCGTCGGCGTCTGGGTGGCGAAGCGACGTGGCCTCGAAACCGCGTACGCGCTCGACATCGTGGCACCCACGATCCCCCTCGCGCAGGCCATCGGTCGCCTCGGCAACTGGTTCAACCAGGAGCTGTTCGGCAAGCCCACCGATCTGCCGTGGGGCATCAAGATCGCGGCGCGTTACCGGCCGGCGCAATACGAGGCCTACTCCACGTTCCATCCCACGTTCTTGTACGAGGCGTTGTGGAACCTCGCGCTCTGCGGGTTGTTGTTGTGGCTCGATCGTCGCAAGGTCGTGCCTCGCGGCAAGCTGTTCCCGGTCTACGTGGTCGGCTACGGCCTCGGGCGGCTTTGGGTCGAAGCGTTACGCATCGACAAGGCCAGCCAGATCTTCGGCGTGCGCGTGAACATCTGGGTGAGCCTGCTCGCGATCATCGGCGGCATTGCCTGGTACATGTCGGGTTCGCGCGACGGGGCGCCCGTCGACAAAGCGGGCGCCGACACCGCGCCCGGCGGCGCGGCGCCCGACGATACGGCGGGCGACGACGCGGCCGAACCGGTCCGCGATCCCGTCGAACCCGTCGAGCCCTGAGCCTCAGCGCATGCTCGCGGAGAACCATCGCGCGAGATGGCCGCGTCCGTGGAGTGTCGCGATGAGTCGATTCTGCGCGTGCAGGTTCGGAAGCTGCGGCGAGTCGCCGCGGGGCGGGTACTGCAACAATTCGCGCAAGTCGAATGCCAACGAGTAGAGCTCGAGCCGATCCGCGAGACGCGGTATGTCGAACAACTCGGGATAGTCGTGGGCGAGCCACATCGGTACGTCGGCGTAATCCTGTTCGCGGGTGAGCTGTTCGTAGTCCGCCGCGACGTGCAGGGACGGGTAGGTGCACATCCGAAACACCACATCGAGGTCGACGTCGCGCGGTGCGCCGCGCGACCACTCGAAGTCGATGATCGCGGAGACGCGCGCGCCGTCCCACAGCACGTTCTCGAAGGTGAGGTCGCCATGCACGAGCGTGTCGGCCCCGAACACGCCGATCGCCGGCGCGAGCGCGCGCACGCGCGCCGCGAGATCGTCGAGGAGCGACGCGGGAATGCCCGGCACGCGTCGGGCGTCGGCCAGCGCGCGCTGGAGCGGCGCGATCGGGAACAGTGCCCCGGCGTCGAGAAGCTGTGGGGTCTCGAGCGCAGGAAGGGCGTCGGGTGTCGGGGTCGCGTGGATCTCGCGCAGCCGCGCCGCAATCTGGGTGACTGCGTCGCGGCGCGCGCTGGTGCTCATTGCGGGCCACGCCCGGGCGAGGGGCACGCCTGGCTTGCGCCGCACCACCAGCCAGTCCATTCCGCCACCGTCGCCGGCCGCGACCACGCCCGGGTACCCGGTTGCAGGTGGGAGCGCCGGCGCGAGCATCGCCTCGCGACGCAACCGGCCGGTGACCTTGCGATTGATGCGGACCACGTGATCTGGGGTGATCCACACCTCGTTCGTGACGCTGCTCACGGGCTCGAGGTACGCCGGTCGCCCGAGGCGCGCCGCGGCCAGGACGTGGAGCGCACGTACCTGTCCCAACGCGGTCATACCGACCCGATCGGTCTGACTCGCGTGGTGCTGTATCCCCGCGGCCACAAAGAGTCGATCGAACTATGCGCGTCGCGCGAGACGCCGCCGGCCGACAGGGCTGTCAGACGTGCTGCAGCACGTCGGCCGACAGACGCGGCCAGGCTTCGACGGACCACGCGCCGAACTCGCGGTCGGCGAGCGCGACGAGAGCCACGTCGGCGACGGGGTCGACCCAGACGAGCGTGCCGCTGCGGCCGAAGTGACCGAACGTGGCGGGGGAGTTCTGCGGGCTCGACCAATGGGGGTCCTTGTGACCCCGGATCTCGGGTCCGAGCCCCCACAGGTTGGGGCTCTGGCGCCCGTACCCCGGGAGCATGCCGTCGAGTTCGGGGTACTGCGGGGAGGTCATCGCCCGCCAGGTCTCGGCCGAGATCAGGCTCGGTCGGCGCAGCTCGCGTGCGAGTCGCGCCACGTCACCGGCACTTGCGTGCATCCCTGATCCGGCCCCGACGACGAGGCGCGCAGTGCGCATGCCGAGCGGCTCGCACACCGCTTCGCGCAGGTAGTCGGCGAATGCGAAGCCGGCGCGTGCGGCGACGTGCCCGCCGAGCAACTCGTACCCGCGGTTCGAGTAGGTGCGGCGCTGGCGTGGCCGAGTGCGCGGGCCTTCGGCGTCGAATGCGAGCCCGGCCGCATGACACAACAGATCACGCACTATCACGCCGTCGACACCCTCGACCGGTTCGTCGAGCGCGCAGATGCCTTCCTCGCACGCGATCAGGGTCGCGAGCGCGGTGAAGAGCTTGGTGACCGACGCGAGCGCGAAGGGTTCGTCGACCGCGCCGCTTCGATGTTCGTCGCCGCGCGTGTCGATGACGGCGAACGCAACGTTCGCCACGGGCCAGGCCAGGGCGTCACGAAGGACCGCGTCGAGGTCGGGGAACCCACGATGCACGCACGCACCCTACGCGCCGCCGGCGTCGGGGCCGTGAACGACCGATCAGCCGTGGTATTCACCGAGCGATCGCCAGGTGCCCGCTAGCCTCTCCGCTCGTGCCCGACGCAAGCTTCTTCGCCGTGCCCGGCGGTACTCGGGTCGAACGCACCTTCGCGTTCATCGACCTCTCCGGCTTCACCACTTACACCGACACCGAAGGTGACAGCGAGGCCGTCAAGGTGCTGAGCGGCTTCCGCGCCGCAGTTCGCGAGGTCGCCGCGCTGCGCGCGGTGCGCGTCGCGAAATGGTTGGGTGACGGCGCGATGCTGGTGTCGGTCGACATGGAGCCGGCGGTCGAAGCCGTCATCGACATCGAGCATCGCATCGACACGAGCGGTTCGCCGCTCGCGCTGCGCGCCGGCATCGCCACCGGCCCCGTCATCTTGTTCGAAGGTGACGACTACATCGGCCAGTCCGTGAACCTGGCATCACGTCTGTGCGACCTCGCGCATCCCCACGAGGTGCTGGCGCCCGCGTCGATGGTGTCGTCGTTGCTCGTGAACACCAAGGCCGTGCCGATCGGCGCGCGCCATATCAGCGGCTTCGCCCAGCCGATCGAGCTCGTCCGCCTCGTCGGCGCCGACGGCCGTCACGCCTGAGCGCAACTTTGGTCATCCGGCTACCTGTGCGGTGGGCAGACGACCAAAGTTCGGGGGAATTGCCGGCGACCGGGGACCGGGACCGCGCCCAGGTCAGGGTCTGATTGTGCGCACCTCGTTGAGCTCGCGCACGAGATCCCACAGCGCGTCGAGCACGGCCTCGGGGTCGTTCGACCTGTCGGGCGCCTCGGCTGCGGCGACGAGGGTGGTACGCCGGCTCGGCCACGCGCCGCGCTCGGCCGCGGTCGTGACGAGTGTCGCCCACGACGAGTCGGGCGCGACGCCGAGCACACGGACGAGCGCGGCGCCAAGCGCGTGGCGCACCACGGTGATCTCCTCGAGCGCCGAGGCGGCCGGGCCCGACAGCGCGGTGAGGAGCGCCTCGACATCGGGTTTGCGCAGAAGACGCGGGGTGGGCTCCATTGGCCGCTATCGTGGCTCACGGAACGTGGCGAAGGCGAGTGCACGACCGGTTCGGTCGATGATGCCTGGCCCGCTGATCCCCGTTCCAGAGGCCTGCGGCGTGGGCCTGGTCCGACCTTCTTCGGATCCTTGGGTGGCGCCGCTTCGACGAATCGAACGACGTGGAAACCCAAACTGACACTGGCTTCGCCGCACTCGGCGTGCCCTCCGACCTGGTCGATGTGCTGCGCGCGCGTGGCATCGAGCGACCATTCCCCATCCAAAGCCTCACCATCCCCGACGCGCTCGCGGGTCGCGATGTGTGCGGCAAGGCCAAGACC
>JANMVY010000374.1:0-5277 GCA_031393535.1 Actinomycetes bacterium
GGCCTTCGCGCCCGTGCTGGTCCTCGTCGGTCTGTTCGTCTGGATGGGGCGACGCGCCGGGGGCGGCGGCGCGTTCGGCCGGATGTCGCACGCCAAGACGCAGGTGATCGACGAGCAACGACCCGACGTGCGCTTCGCCGATGTCGCGGGATACGAAGGCGTGAAGGCTGAACTGGCCGAGATCATCGAGTTCCTCCGCGACCCCGACCGTTTCAAACGGCTGGGCGCGAAGGGCCCGCGCGGCGTGCTGATGCTCGGCCCACCCGGCACCGGTAAGACGTTGTTCGCGCGGGCGATCGCGGGCGAGGCCGCGGTGCCCTTCTTGTCGGTCACGGCGTCGACGTTCGTCGAGATGTTCGTCGGGGTGGGTGCGGCGCGCGTACGCGACTTGTTCGAGAACGCGCGCAAGCTCGCACCATCCATCATCTTCATCGACGAGATCGACGCGGTCGGCCAGCGGCGAGGTGCGAACGCGATGCTCGGCAACGACGAGCGCGAGCAGACGCTCAACCAGTTGCTCGCGGAGATGGATGGCTTCGGGTCGGTCGAAGGGGTCGTCGTGCTCGCCGCGACGAACCGGCCCGACGTGCTCGACCCGGCGCTGCTTCGACCCGGCCGCTTCGACCGCCACGTCACGATCCCACTGCCGAATCGCGACGAACGCCGGGCGATCCTCGCCGTGCACTGCCGAAGCAAGCCGCTCGGCCCCGACGTCGAGCTCGACGAAGTCGCGCGGGGAACACCGGGTTTCAGCGGCGCCGACCTCGCGAACCTCGCGAACGAAGCGGCGATCGCGGCGGTGCGAGGCGCGCGTGACGCCTTGACCAAGGCCGACTTCGGCGAGGCTCGCGATCGGATCATGTTCGGTCACCGCGACCGGTCGAGCATCCTGCTGCCCGACGAGAAAAACATAGTCGCCGCGCACGAAGCTGGTCACGCGCTCGTGGCCACGCTGAGCCCCGGCGCCGACCCGGTCGCGAAGGTCACGATCCTGCCGAATGGCCCGGCGCTCGGCGTGACCGAGCAGCTACCGCTCGATGATCGCCACCTTTACACCGAGTCGTACCTGCTGGGTGCGCTCACCGTGCGCATGGGGGGACGCGTCGGTGAGCTCGTAGCGGTGGGCGAGGTGTCGAGCGGCGCGTCCGACGATCTGGCTGGTGCCACCGAGCTCGCCGCTCGCATGGTGCGCGAGTTCGGCATGAGCGCCGCGCTCGGACCCGTGGGCTACGCGATGTCGCGGGACTTCTTGGGTATGGGCGGCGCCACCCAGCACGACTTCGCCGACGCGACGCAACGCCTCATCGACGCCGAGGTCGCGCGCCTCGTCAACGACGCGCACGCACGCGCCGAAAAACTGTTGCGCGAACACGAGCCGCAGCTCCGTGCCCTGATCGACTTGCTCCTCGAAACCGAGACGGTCGACGGGGCCGATGTCGTGCGGCTGAGCCGTGGCGAACACATTCCTGGGTGAACGTTCTGGCGCACCGTCGCCCCCTATGGTCGCCCCGATGAACACCGACCACCGACGCACCCGCCACTGCTGGGTGATCGCGCTCGTTGCGTGCTTCCTCGTCGGTGCCGCGTGCTCGGGCGGCACGAGCAAGGACACGGCGACCTCCAGCACCAGCACCACCACCACGTACGGGCCGGTGCCCGCCACTTCCACACCATCCGCAACCCCGACCGCGACCGCGACCGCGCCATCCACCATCGCGTCCACCGTCGCGTCCACCGTCGCGCCGGCCGCGCCGGCCGCGCCACTGCGTTGGGCGGCGCTGGGCGACTCGTACAGCGCGGGCATCGGCGCGAGCACCAGCGAACAGAAGATCTCGGCCAACTGCTCACGCGACCCGTTGGGCAACTACGCGACGCTCGGTGCGAAGCTGCTGGCCGACCGAGGTCGTGTGGTCGAGCTCGATGTGCGAGCGTGCGATGGTGCGACCGTCAAGAAGATCCTCGATGAGCAGCTGCCGGGCATCGCCAACGCCGACGCGATCACGCTGACCATCGGCGGGAACGACTTCGGTTTTAGTCGCATACTGACCGATTGCCTCCTCCGCGGCTGTCGTAGCTATGACCAGGACAATGATCGGTTTCTCGGGTTCGTACACGAGGACGGACGCACCGACTGGCAGGTACTCGAACAACGCATCGGCGACGCGCTGCTCGCGCTGCGTCCAGCGCTCGCCCCCCGAGGTCGGGTGTACCTCCTCACGTATCCCGTGCCGTTTCCGGAACAACCCGACGAGTCGTGCATCCGCGACCGCGCGCCGATCAACGACGTGAGCCGAACCCTCGCAAACGCCGCGATCGATCGCCTCGACCAGACAATGCTCGCGGCGGCCGCAACAGCCAACACGAAGGCCGGCGCCGTCTTCGTGACAATCGTCGAGTGGCGCACCGGTCTCGACAAGCCGCTCCGCATCACAACCGACGGTTCGGGCGTGGTGCGTCGGGTACGTGATAACCCGAACGGCATCTGCTCGCCCGACCCGATGATCAACGGGATCGCCCAACCCGACCTGGGCGACAGCTTCCATCCGACCGATCGCGGTCTGGCGCATGCCGCCGACGTGGTGACCGCAGCGATACGTGCGCGGGGCGACCAGGGCTGACTGCCGGCCAGGTTCAGCGGCCAGTGCCCCACGGTCGCGCGCAGTTCCACACGACTTCGATGCGGGAGCTGTCGAGGGAGCGTGCCGCGCGGCGGTCGTCGAGGCGGCATCGCGTGTCGACCACGAGTGGTCCCGGGCGAACACGCACGGTGAACGACGCGTGCGTAGCCGAGTTCGGGATGTCGGGACGAAACGACTCGACGTTCACGACCCCCAGCGCGAGCTGTGCGACCACGATCGCCGCGAACAACGTGCGTCGGTCGCGCAGTGCTTCGGCGAGCAACAACGCGAGGCACACCATCGCGGGTATGAGATGACCGACCTTCCACGGAAACCGTACGAACAACAGTTGCGCGAGCACGAAACCCACGCTCGCGAACCGCACCACCCAGCGGTCGGCCCAAACCACACGGAGCCGCCACACCGATGGCAGCGCAACCAGCAACAACACGAACATCACCGGCCCGATGTATGCGAGGTTCTTCACGAACGCGCGACCGATATGCGATGTGAAAGTCGACGTTGCGAAGTCGTTCTCCGCGAACGCCAGCGAGTTGCCGGCCGCCACGTACGGCGGCACGAAAGCCAGCACGCTGACCACTCCGGCCACAACGAGTGTGCGCAGCGCGCCATTCCGGTTCGGACGGCGACCGGTCGCTTCTGCCGCGACGAGCGCGATCACGAGCAACACCCCCGACATGCGCATGCCCACCGATAGACCGCACAGGACGCCCGCGGTGATCGCATGGCCCCGCCGCAGGGCGAGTGCGCCGCACACGAGCAGCGCGGCGGCGACCACGAAGTCGACCGTCGACGTCGACGCGATCTGGAACCACGGACTCGCTGCTACCAGCGCCGCAGCCAGCCACGGCCGGGGCACGCCTTCGTGCGCGAGCAGCAGCCAGATCGCGGCGCACAGCACCAGTGCGGCGACCAGCGACGCTGCGTTGACCGCCCATGTGCCGAGCACGGCGTCGAGCAGGCCGACGAGCGCCTCGTGCACCGGTGCGCCTGGGGCCCGCGACGCGGCGTACGTGCCGCGCACGATGCGATGGCCCGACGACAGCACCGCGCCCGAGTCGAGATCGGTTCCGGGGCCGAGGAAGCACAGCGGCGCGAGCACCACCGCGAACGCGGCGGCTGCGACTCGCGTCCAGCGCGGAGCGGTGAGGAACGGATTGGTCATGGGTCGGCGCGAGACGCTATCCGCTGTTCAGCGCACCCATCCCGGGTTGTCCCGGAGGAACCGCTCGACCTCGTGCGCCGATACCAGACCGCGCGGGCCGCCGATGTCGACACGTAGCAGGCCCATCTTCACGAGCTTGTGAACGTGGCGCAGGTTGGAGTGCAGCACGCGGGCGATGTCGTCCACCGTGTACGCGTCGCGTTCCATGTCACACGCTTCGACCGCCGGAAAATCACGGTTGAGCGAAAGCTCGCGGCCGATGGCGGGTTGGGCCATCCGGCCCACCCGACCGATCGCGGCTCAGAGAAAGTACGCACCCCCGTCGACTGCGACCGTGGAGCCGGTGATGTAGCGCGCGTCCGCGCTCGCGAGGAGCACGACCGCGCGACCGATGTCGAGCTCAGGATCACCGAAGTGCTGGAGCGGGATGAGCTTTGCCCGCTTCTCGTAGGCCTCGGGATAGCGCTGCTTCCACACGTCGAGGGCCGGGGTTTGCGCGGACGGTGAGATGCAGTTCACACGAACGCCGTCCGGGCCCCACTCGGTCGACGCGGCACGCGTCAGCACGCGGATCGCGGCCTTGACCGCGCCGTAGATGCCGCTCTCGCCGAGACCGCCCAGCACCGCACCCGAGATCAGGTTGACCACACAGCCATGCGTGGCCACAAGATGGGGGTACGCGGCCTGCATCACGTGCATGGTGCCGAGAAAGCCCGACCGCCACATGACGTCGGCGTCGTCGTCGGTCGTGGCGAGCACCGTCGCGAACCGCACCGATTGCGCGTTGTTGACCACCACGTCGACGCGACCCCACGCGCCGGCGATCGAGTCGATCGCCGCGTCGACAGCAGCCTTGTCACCCACATCGCAGGCGAAGCCGAGCGAGTCGACCCCGCGGGCCCGCAGCGCCGCCTCGGTGTCGGCCGCCGTCACCGGGTCGAGCTCGAGCACCGCGACGCGGTCGCCCTCCGACGCGAAGGCGAGTGCGATCCCGCGCCCCACCCCGCGCCCCGCACCCGTGACCACGACCACCCGTTCACTCATAGGTTCTCCTCAGCATTCGTCAGGACGATGGAACAGCGGCGATGGCACAGCTCAGCCGAGCGCGGTGGTGCAGAGCCAGCCGCCGTCGACGATGAACTCACAACCCGTGGAGTACGACGCGTCGTCCGACGCGAGGAACAACACGAGCTTCGCGACATCGTGCGGCGTGCCGATGCGACCCAACGGCAGCTTGTCGACCGGGAGCAGATGGCGGGTCTCGGGGCGGATGAAGTCGGTCTCGATCGCGCCGGGGTGGATGGAGTTCACCCGAATGCCGAGCGGCCCGAACTCGATCGCCGCGACCTTGGTCATGCCGCGTATCGCGAACTTGCTCGCCGTGTAGGCAACCCGTGCCGGGCCGCCGACGAAGCCCATCATCGACGACACGTTCACGATCGAACCGCCGCCGCTGTCGCGCATCAACGGCGC
>JANMVY010000381.1:0-7194 GCA_031393535.1 Actinomycetes bacterium
CGGCCGGGCCGGTGGCGTCTCGATCGAGCTTGGTGACCTCGACGCGTTGGCGACTCGCGAGAGTCCAACCACTCGGCGCCGTGGTCCACTGCCAGGACGGGCTCGTGGGTGTCGTGGCGGTGCCCAGGTCGAAAAGCTCGACCCCGCCCGCCGCGAGCGCCGCGGGGTCGGTGCTCACAGGGAAGTCCGCGTCGGTGAGGACCAGGTCGCGTTGCACGTCGGTTGCCGTCACGCGCAGCTCGATCTTGCCACTCGCTACCGCGACCTCCTCGAGGACGAGGCCGTCATCGGTGAGGCAGATATCGACATATCGGGTCGCGGTCGGCTTCGTGACCTCGCCTCCTTCGATCGCGGCCCCCGTGCGGTAGACGGTGCAGTTGCTGCCGAGCAACTTGCGTCGCTCGCGACGGGTGAAGAAACCGTTGTCGACCAGGTCGCGCAGCGTGGCGTCGAACCGCGCTCCGTAGGCAAGCAGCACGGGCGTCGCCCGCTCGTTGGCGTCAGGTTCACCAGTGCTGCGCTCGGTCCGGTCGGTTTTCGTGACGATGAGGTCGTAAAGCGGTGTGTCGAGCTTGCCCTCGTCGGCGATGCGATAGCGCATCTCGAAGGGCCGCCGTACCGTGAGGTTCTCGATGAGCGGCTGCGCTTTGGTCTGGGTCTCGACGCGGTAGTTGACCCGGTAGGCCACCGGGACCTTCGCGATCGTCTGTTCGGGTGCGTGGCCCGCGACCGATCGGGCTCGCAGTGCGAGATCAGGCTTGTTGCGCTCGTGCACGACGAGCACCGTGGCGAATGCCACGAGCGCCAGCGCGACCACGATGCCCATACCGGCGACGATTCGGCGCCGTCGCACTCGGCGGCGTGCCTGTCGGTGGCGTGCCCGTTCGCCCGCGAGCGCCTGTTCTCGGCGTCGTTTCACCGCCACGTGGCGGTGCTCGGAACGACTCGCGTTGCGACGTGATTTCCGTGCGGCGTTCATCGGACGTTGCTCCCCCCGGGCGAGCGGACGTTAGATCATGGCGACGGCGAGTGAGAAACAGGTGAGAGGCCGCGGCTACGTTCATCGCATGACCGCTACCGAACAGCTCACGAGCACCGACACCCCCGAGCAGGCGTCTTTCCGTGCTGAGGCACGGTCGTTCCTCGAAGCGAATGCCCAACCCAAGCGTGAGACGAGCCCCTGGGCGCTCAACTTCCACGCCGACGAGGCCGGGGCGCGGCGCGAGTTCGACAGCGGTGTCGCCTGGCAGCGCGCGATGTTCGACAACCGGTTCGCCGGGCTCACCTATCCCGTCGAGCTCGGAGGGCGGGGAGGGTCGCCGTGGCACGAGAGCATCTATCGCGAAGAGGCCGCGCAGTTCGAAGCCAACTCGGGGTTCATCTCGGCCACCATCGCAATGCTCGGCCCCACACTCATGCGTCACGGCACGGCTGCGCAGAAGGCCCACTACGTCCCGCTTCTGTTGTCGGGTGACTCCTCGTTCTGCCAGCTGTTCAGCGAGCCCGGCGCGGGCAGCGACCTCGCGGGGCTGGGCACACGTGCGGTGCGAGACGGCGACGAGTTCGTGGTGACGGGCCAGAAGGTGTGGACTTCGGCCGCGCAGTTCTGCAACTGGGGCATGCTGCTCGTGCGCACGAACCCCGACGCGCCCAAGCATCGGGGCATCACGTTCCTGCTCGTCGACATGGCGAGCCCCGGCATCGAAGTACGACCGCTCGTGCAGCCCACCGGCGCATCGCATTTCAACGAGGTGTTCCTCACCGAGGTTCGCGTGCCGGTCGCAAACGTGCTCGGCGACATCGACGCAGGTTGGACACCGGCACGTACCGTGCTGTCGAACGAGGCGGCGTTCATCGGCGGCGGGAACGGCGGAAGTGTGTACGGGCGTCTCGTGCTGCTCGCGGAGCATTTCGGCAGGTCGCACGATCCGGTCATCCGCCAACGGCTTGCGCAGAGCTACACCCGCGAGCGCCTGCTCGCGATCATGGGCGAACGGATACTCGCCGCGGTGCGCAAACGCGAGACCCCACCGATCGATCCGTCAATCCTGAAGCTCTACGTCGCGAAGAACCGCGTCGACAGCGGCGACCTTGCCATGGAGATCGCCGGGCCGGCTGCGTTGGCCACGAACGACGAGAAGTCCCTCTGGATCCAGACCGAGCTCATCGGGCGCTTCGGAATCTCCATCGGCGGCGGCACCAACGAGGTACAACGCAACAACCTGGCCGAGCGCGCGCTGGGCCTGCCGAAAGAAATGCGCAACGACCATCAAGTGCCGTGGAAGGACGTGCCGCGAAGTTGACGATCACCTGCCGGTGATGGCTCGCCACACACGTTCGGGCGTGCAGGGCAATTCGACGTGGGTGATGCCGTACGGGCCGAGGGCGTCGATCACCGCGCTGCGCACCGCGGCGGGCGTCCCCACCATGCCGAGCTCGCCCACGCCCTTCGCTCCGAGCGGGTTCACCGCGGCGGGGATGTCGGTGAACATGGTCTCGTGCACCCGAGGCTGCTCGACCGCCGATGCCACGAGGTACTCGGCGAGGCTGGTGTTCTGCGGGTTGCCTTCGGCGTCGTACGCGACCGCTTCGTAGAGCACCTGGCCGATGCCCTGCGCATTGGCACCGATGATCTGGCCGACCGCGTTCGGCCAGTCGATCACCCGACCGCAGTCGGCTACCGAGTGATGGCTGCGCATGCGCACGTCGCCGGTCTCGGTGTCGACGTCGACGCTGACGATGCAGATGATCGACGGGTACGTCGCGTGCTCTTGCACGAAGGTGCATGGCGCGTCGAGCGAGGTGTCGAGGTCAGCGGGCAGATCAGCGTGATCGTGCGCGGCGCCGGCAACGTCGACGAACCTCACCGCGCGTGTTGGGACACCGGCCACTGCGAACCCGCGGTGGCTGCACTCGACGTCTTCGGGTGCCGCCTCGAGCAGATGCGCGGCGATCGATCGCATCCGTTCGAGCAAGGTGATGCACGCGAGGTGCACCGCGCTCCCCGTGAGTTGCATCGTGCGCGAGCCCGACGAGCCGAAGCCCGAGTCGAAGCCGTCGGTGTCGCCCTCGATCACGTCGATGTCCTCGACGCCCACCGGCAGCACCGCGGCGACGACCGCGGCATACGCGGGCGCGTGATCCTGGCCGGCGGATGCACTGATCGCCCGCACCTCTACGCGCCCGTTCGCGGTGACGCCAACGCAAACGGTCTCGTCGCGGGCGAACCACGCGCTCGAGTCGATGATCGTCGCGACGCCGATGCCGAGCTGGTTGCGATCATTGCGCGCCCGCCGTTCGCGTTGCTCGGTTCGTAGCTCGTCGTAGTGCGCGTACACGAGAGCGGTGTCGAGCATCGCCACGAAATCCGTACCGTCGTAACGCGTGCCCGTAGGCGACACATGGCCCACGTCGATGGGTCGGAGAAGATTGCGGCGGCGCACCTCGACCGGATCGATGCGGAGCTCGCGCGCGATCGCGTCCATCGCGTCCTCGAGCACCACCGAGGCCTCGGACCGGCCCGGCCCCCGGTACGCGCCCGACGGAGCCAGGTTGGTCACGACGCTGTACCCCGCGAACCGCACGGTTCCGATGCCGTACGGTCCGCACGACATGAGCTGGGTCTTGCCCGGCTCGACCGCGTTGGTGGTCGGATACGCGCCTGCATCGGCGATCTGATGCACGTCGATGGTGTGCATCACGCCGTCGGTCGATGCGTGGGCCGCGTAGCGCATGCGCATCCCGCGACCGTGCATCGTCGTCAGGTTGTCGTCGCGTTGTTCGACGAACCGCACCGGTCGGCCGAGCGCGCGCGCCGCAGCGGCGCACACGACATAGTCGACGATGCCGCCGATGGCCTTGCCGCCGAAGCCGCCGCCGACGTTGGGCACCACGACCCGGATCTTCGTGAAAACGATTCCGAGCGAACGGGCGAGTTGCACGCGTGTGCCGTGGGGGCTCTGCGTGGCCGGGTGCACGAGCAACGTGTCGTCATCGCCGGGGAGCACCACGATCGACAACGGTTCCATCGGCGCGACCGCCACGCGCGGCATGTAGATCTCACCGTGCACCACGACCGGCCCGGCCGCCAACGGATCGTCGGGCACGGTCTCCCACACGAGCGCGACGTTCGAGCCGAGGTCGGGGTGGATCGGCGCGGAGCCGGGATCGAGCGCCTGGCGCGCGTCGACGATCGCCATGATCGGCTCGTAGTCGACGACGACGCGTTCGGCCGCGTCGAGCGCTTGAGCCAGGGTGTCGGCGACCACGGCGACCACTCGCTCGCCCACATAGCGCACCATGTCGACGGCGAGCGGCGGCTGGCCGAGTGCCTCGGGGATGATGTGGATCTCCCACACGGGCACCATCGGCAGATCGGCGGCCGTGAACACCGCCACGACGCCCGGCGCTTGTTGTGCCGAGCTGGTGTCGATCGAACGGATTCGAGCGTGCGCAAACGGCGACCGCACGAACACGAGATGCGCGACGTCGTCGACGGGGAGATCGGCCGCGAACCGCGCCCCGCCATCCACCAACCCCGTGAACCGTCGCATACCCAACCCCGTGTCCGCCGAACGGTTCCGCACCCTAGTCAGTGGCGATCGCTCGACGAACCGGCGATGAGCGCCAAGTAGGGTCCCCGCGGGTTGATCGGTCGAAGGGGAGGATCACGATGTCCGCAGGCGAATCAGCGCGCGTGCTCGACGGGGTCACGGTGCTCGACATGTCGTGGGGGATAAGCGGCCCGGCGACCGCGATGCTGCTCGGTGACGCGGGCGCCGATGTCATCAAGATCGAGCGTCCGGGCGGCGACCCGTTCCGTGCATTGCTCTCGGGGTTCCGCGTGTGGCAACGCAACAAGCGGAGCGTCGAACTCGACCTGCGCGACCCCGCGGACCATGAGACATTCCTCGCGCTCGTCGATCGTGCCGATGTCGTGATCGAGAGCTTCGCGCCAGGCGTGTCGGCCCGCCTGGGCGTCGACCACGAAACGCTGCGCGCCCGCAACCCGCGTCTCGTGCACTGCTCGATAACGGGCTACGGGCTCGACGGTACGCACGCGTCGCGTCCCGCGTACGACGCGCTGGTGTCGGCCCGCACCGGGCACATGTGGGAGGGGCGAGGCACCGTGGGCGGCACCATCGCCCGCCTCGCAGGAGTCGAGGGCATCATGCCCGGGGTCGAAGCTCCGCCGGGCTGTTGGGTGGGCGCCGAGCGTCCAGGTCCGTTGATGCCCGGCGTGCCGTGGGCGAGCATGGCAACGATGTATCTCGCCACGCTGGCGATCAACGCCGCGCTGCGAGTACGCGGCATCACCGGTCGCGGCCAGCACGTGCACACGTCGCTTCTCCAAGGCGCGATCTGTTCGACACTCGGCGCGTGGCAGCGCGTCGAGCACCCCGACGCCGAGAACTTCCAAACCTGGATCACCGACCCGCGCGCACCTCGCGGATTCTTCAAGACTTCCGACGACCGCTGGACCCATCACTGGGTGCCACTGCCGGGGTTCGTTTTCGGGGTGTCGCAGGGCGAGAAGCTCGACTGGACCGATGCAGAGTCGCCGCGCCGCTCGTCCACCCGCATCGGCCTGCACCCAGAGGAAATGCTCGTGCTGCACGAGCTCATCCCGATGATGCAGGAATGCGTCGGGCGGTTCCCGGCGAGCGAATGGGAGCGCGTTGCCGCACAGGTCGGCGTGCCGGTGCAAACCGTCCGCTCGCCCGAAGAAGCGTTGCTCGATCCCTTGTTCCTCGGCGACGGTTGCGTCGTCGAGATCGACGACGCCGAGTTCGGGCACATCCGCCAGGTGGGAGCGGTGATCAACCTCACGTCGTCACCGTTCCAGCGACCGACGCCCGCCCCGGCGGTCGGTCAGCACAACGCCGAGGTGCGGGCCTTCGCCGCTTCGCCGCTTCGCGCGGGGCTCGCGACCACGCCCGTCGAGGCGGGCCCCGTGCTCGGCTCGCCGCTCGAAGGAATCCGTGTGCTTGACCTCGGCCTCGCGGTCGCGGGCCCGTTCGGCACCCAGCTCCTCGCCGACCTCGGCGCGGAGGTCATCAAGGTGAACACGCTCACCGACGACTACTGGATGAGCAACCACATCGCCATGTGCTGCAATCGCAGCAAGCGCAGCATCGCGATCAACTTGAAGACGCCCGAGGGCATGGCAGTGCTGCGAGAGCTCGTCGCGACTGTCGACGTGGTGCAGCACAACATGCGGTACGACGCGGCCGAACGACTCGGTGTCGACTACGAGTCGCTGCGCACGATCAACCCCACGCTCGTCTACTGCCACACGCGTGGCTTCGAGAAGGGGCCTCGTTCTGTGCTGCCCGGCAACGACCAGACCGGCGCCGCGCTCGCCGGCACCACGTGGCTCGACGGAGGCCTCGATCACGGTGGCAACCCGGTGTGGTCCACGACGTCACTCGGCGACACCGGCAACGGCTTCTTGTCGGCCATCGGCATCGTGCAGGCACTCGCACATCGCGACCGAACCGGCGAGGGCCAGTTCCTCGATACGGCGATCGTGTACGCGCAGTTGCTCAATGCCTCGAGTGCGTGGATCACCCCTGACGGAACCGAGTGCGGTTCGCGCCCGAGTCTCGACAAGGCCCAGCTCGGGTGGAACGCCATGTACCGGGTGTATCCGTGCGCGAACGAAACCTGGCTCTGCGTGGTCGCGCTCGATCAGCACACGTTCGCCCGTCTCGCCGACAGCGTCGGTCGCGGCCAGCTCGCGACCGACGAGCGATTTTCGTCGCACGAGGCACGCATCGCGAACGACGACGCGTTGGTCGCGGAGCTCTCCGCGGTGTTCGCGGGTCGCGACGCGACGCATTGGTTCGATGGGCTCGACGCGGCCGGGGTGCCTTGCGAGGTGTCCTCACCCGATTTCGTACTGTCTCTTTTCGATGATCCCGAGTTCATCGAGAAGGGATGGGTCACGACGTACACCCATCCGAAGGTCGGGCGAATCGACGCGATGGGCTTGTTGTTCGACCTGTCGGACACACCGGGAAAGATCTGGGGTCCGCCACTCGTGCCCGGCCAACACACTGGGTCGATCTTGCGCGAGCTCGGCTACGACGACGCGGCGATCGACGCACTCGTCGCGACGCATGTCGTCCGGGACACCAGCGGATGATCTGAAAGAGGCTGATGCGCAGCGAAAGCGGTGCTTCGTGAATCGCT
>JANMVY010000392.1:0-1701 GCA_031393535.1 Actinomycetes bacterium
CGGCGCGCACATACGACACCCAATCGCCGTCGCGTTGGAGTATCCGGGCCACGACGAACACTGCCGCGACGATCACGAACAGGCCGGTGGCCCGTGCCTTCATGCGGCGCAACTCGCGGGCCCGCGCGGCGTCGTCGAGCGCGCGCATGAGTCGCGGCTCGGAGCGTGCCGGGTTCACAGTGTTCGGGTGGCTCAGCGTGCGCCGTAGCCCCGGTTGTCGCCGGTGGCCGCGCCGCCGAGGCGTTCCATGGGTGTGGTGTTGGTGGATGCCGTTGGCGTGTAGGCGACGGGCATGTGCTTGATGCCGCCGATGAAGTTCGAGCGAAGGTACTGCGGCTCGCCGGTGAGCCGCATGTCGCCGAGACGGCTGGCCATCTCGCGGAACATGAGCCGCATCTCCATGCGCGCCAGGTTCGCACCGAGGCAGTAGTGGGGGCCGCCGCCGCCGAACGCCACGTGATCGTTCGGGGTCCGTTCGATGTCGAAACGGAACGGGTCGTCGAACGCTCGCTCGTCACGGTTCGCCGAAATGTGCCAGATCACGACCTTGTCACCCTCGGCGATGGGGGTGCCGTCGAGCACGTAGTCGCGTGCCGCGGTGCGGCGGAAGTGCAACACCGGGGTGGCCCACCGGAGCACCTCCTCGATTGCGCCATCCATGTGGCGGTCGGGATCGGCCACGAACTTCTGCCACTGCTCGGGGTTGGTCATGAAGGCGTGCATGCCATGGCTGATGGTGTTGCGCGTGGTCTCGTTCCCGGCGACGCACAGCAACAGGAAGAACATGTCGAACTCCCACTCGCTCAACTTGTCGCCTTGCACCTCGGCGTTGAGCAACGTGGTGACGATGTCATCGGTGGGAGTGTCGCGGCGGCTCTGCTGGAGTTGATGCGAGTACGCATAGAGCTCGGTGAAGGCTTCTTGCACAGCTTCTGGAGTGGTCGCGAACTCGGGGTCGCTCGAACCGATCATGCGGTTCGTCCAGTCGAAGATCTTGCCGCGGTCCCCGAGGGGGATGCCCATCATCTCCGCGATCGCCTGCAGAGGGAGCTCGCTCGACAACTCGGTCACGAAGTCGCAGCCACCGGTCTCGCACACCTTGTCGACGATGACACGGGTGCGGTTCTCGAGGTAGGCCTCGAGCAGGCCGATCATGCGCGGCGTGAAACCCTTGTTCACCAGCAGCCGATAGCGCGTGTGCTTCGGCGGATCCATGTCGAGCATGATCGACTCGCGACGCATCTGCGCCTCGAAATCGTCGGGCGCAGAGTCTTGGATCTGCGTGCCCCCCTTGGTCGACGAGAAGACCTCGGGCTCGCGGTTGACCTCGCGGAGCTGGTCGATACGGGTGATCGCCCAAAAACCCGGGCCGTCGGGCTCATCGATCCAGTGGATTCCGTTGCCGGTGTTGCGAAGCGCGCGGAACATCTCGTGGTGCTCGCCGCGCTGGAAGCGGTCGAAATCGAGCAGGTCGACATCGTCGAGTTGCATGGCCATCTCCCCGGGACAAGTGCGCCGACTCTACTGCGTGGACCACAAGCCGGAGGTTCGTGACCGGGTCAGGCGGCCGCGAGCAGCCGAGACAGCAACTCGAAGCGCACGGCCCCGGGCAGCGACAGCGACACCCGGTCGGCGATGCCCGCGTACCGGGTGGCGATGGTGGACGCGACCTGCTCGGGGGTACCGCGCAGGGCAAGTGTG
>JANMVY010000649.1:0-8981 GCA_031393535.1 Actinomycetes bacterium
GTTCCGGGCGCGACGCCCACGATGTCGTGCGCATACACCTCGCCGCGCGTGCCCCGCCCGAGCAATTTGCCGATGCTCGGAGAAAAGTCCGCGCTCAGCAGCACGCGGTCGAAACCACCCCGCCGGAACCCCTCGGCCGCAGCCCACCAACCTTCGAGCGCCGGGTCCTGCATGGTCGGATGGTTGCATTCGATGCGGAAGTTCTCCGCAAGGTGCGCCCAGTCGCGGTACTCCCAGAGGTTGATCACCTCGGGCCAGCGACCGGTGCTGCCGACCGTGCCCCAAATGCCGAAGCAGAGTTGTTCGCGGTCGCGTTGACCGATCGGCGACCAGTTCGCGGTGATGTGCTGGAAGTACTTCGTCCGGCTGTGCCCGGTGATGTCGACGAACTCGTGGATGTACGCGCGCGGCTCCGCCATGCGCTCCATCATGGCCCCTGGCGGCCCGCGCCGCAGACGCAAATCGTCCCACGTGGGCACGTCACTCGAGGTCGGGCACGTTCTTCGGAATGAACTCGGGCCAGGCCATTCCGTCGCCGTCGAGAATCTTCCCGCTGACCCATGAGGCGGCCGGCGACACGAAATCGAGCGCGGCGAGCGCGATGTCCTCGGGGCGACCGTCGCGCCGCATGGGTGTGCGCTCGACCAGTCGGCGGCCATCAGGCGCGTCATATGTGTGAGCGCGGCCTTCGCGGTTCCGTAGCTCAAGGTGGCTCGTTTGGTCTCGATGCCGGTGACCAAAGCGATGTTCACGACCGAGCCCCCGCCGCGTCCGAGCATGTGCTTCACCGATGCCTTTCCCCGCCTTTCCCCCGCACCGGTGACGAGCGCGACCTTGCCGTCGAGTCGGAAGAGGTCGAGCGTCGCGTTGGTCATGAGGGTGCTCCAGTGGTGCGCGGCGGTTGTGACGAGAGCGCGAGCGCCCGCAGCTCGTGTTTGAGCACCTTGCCCGAAGCGTTCTGCGGCAGGGTGTCGATGAACAGGACGCGACGCGGCACCTTGTAGTTCGCGAGGCGCTCGCGACTCCACGCGAGAATCTCATCGGCGCTCGATTCGCCAGGGCTTGTCGACCCATCGCGACTGACCACGAACGCGCAGCCGATCTCGCCCATGCGCTCGTCAGGCTCACCGATCACCGCGACGTGTGCGATGGCCGGGTGCCGCGCGAGCACGGCTTCGATCTCCGCGGGGTACACGTTGAAGCCGCCGACGATGAAGATGTCACCGAGGCGGTCGGTGATGCGAAGGTTGCCGCGTTCGTCGACCCAGCCGACGTCGCCGCTGTGGAACCAGCCGTCGGTGTCGATCGCGGCGCGCGTTGCATCGGGATCGTCGAGGTAGCCCGCCATCAGGTTGTAGCCGCGCACGAGGATCTCTCCGGTCGCGCCGACGACGACCGGGGCGCCCGAGTCGTCGGCGATGCGCACCTCGACGCCGGGCACCGTACGGCCCGAGGTCTCGGCGATGAGTACAAGGTCGTCGCCCGGCCGGCACATCGTGACGACACCGGTGGTCTCGGTGATGCCGTACGCGGTGATCACATCGGTGAAACCGAGCTCGCCGACCATGCGTTCGATGAGCACTGGCGGGATCGATGCCGAACCGGTGACCGCGAGCCGAAGCGAGGACAGGTCGAACTCGTGCCGTCTCGGATTGGCGAGCAGAGCTTGGTAGATCGTCGGCGGGCCGGGGAGCACGGTGATGTGCTCGTCCTGCACGCGACGCATCACGGTGACGGGGTCGAACACCGCGTGCGGCAGCATTGTGGCACCCGCGGTGAGGCATGCGAGCACGCCGGTCTTGTGCCCCGCGATGTGGAAGAACGGGCTCACGATGCAGTAGCGGTCACCCGCCACGAGCCCCACGTTCGCGACCCAATCGCGCGTGGTCCCGCACAGCGCCCGGTGCCGCAACATCGCACCTTTCGGCGTGCCGGTGGTACCCGACGTGAACTGCACATGGCTGATGTCGTCCGGCTGCACATCAACGACGAGTCGCCCGGATCCCGCGGCCTCGAGGAAGTCGCTCCACGGTGTCTCGCCGGAGCCAGCATCACCGTGCAGCAGCACGACGTGGCGCAGCTCGTCGAGCGCGACCCTGCTCGGTGCAAGCATGACCGGGTAGTCGGTGCCGAGAAACCCGCGGCTGGTGAACAGCAGCCGGCACCGCGCACGCGCCAGGAGGTGGGCGGTCTCCGCGCCTTTCGCACGCGTGTTGAGCGGTACGAGCACTGCTCCGGCGAATGCCGTACCGAGCGCGGCGATGATCCACTCGCTGCTGTTGGGCGCCCATATCGCAACCCGGTCACCGGGAGCGACTCCGTAGGTCGCAAGCGCGGCAGCGGCACGACACGCGTGATCCGCCAGCTCGACGAAATCGAGTGTGGTGTCACCGTCGACAAGGGCCCGGGCAGGGCCGAAGCGTTCCGCGGCAGCGAGAACGAGCTCGGGAACCGTCTGCGGTGCATGCACGCCTATCACCACCCTTTCGTAGCACGGCCGGCGACCGCGCCGCACACGGCGTCGGCCGGGCCGGCTTCGATTCTTCGCATCCGACGACCTATCGGTCGGCCCGCCGGTGGCTCAGTACCAATGGGGCCAGTGCGCGAGCAAACTCGGTCGGTCGGCCCATGTCGGACTATCGCACAGCCGATCGAGTGCTCGGGCGAGCACGGCGCGTGTGTCGGCCGGGTCGATGATGTCGTCGAGATTCATCGCTGCGGCGATGGCGCGTGGGTCGAAGTCCGCGCCGAGCCCGCGCGCGAATCGGTGCAACTCTTCGCGGCGAGCATCGCCTTCGAGCGCATCGAGCTCCACGCGGTGGAGCACGTTCGCGCCGACGACCGGATCCATGAACCCGATCTCTGCCCCCGGCCACGACACCAGCAGGTCGCTGCCCATGCCCGGCCCGCCCATCGAGAAGAACGCGAGACCGAATGCCTTGCGCAACACCACGGACAACCGTGGTACCCGCGTGAGGCACAACGCTTCGAGGAAAAGCATTGCGCGCGCCAGCAACCGATCGTGTTCGACCTTGGTGCCGACGAGGAAGCCCGGCGTGTCCTGGAGGAACACGAGCGGGATGGCGAACGCATCGCAGAGGCACAACAGACGTGTGGCCTTCGCACACGCGTCAGGGGTGAGCGAACCGACGAGGTACGCTGGTTGGCTGGCGACGATGCCCACGGCGCGACCGTCGAGGCGCGCGAGCGCGGTGACGATGCTTGCACCGAAGCGTGGTTTCAGCTCGAGATAGGTGCCCTCGTCGACGAGACGTTCGATGACAGTGCGCACGTCGTATGTCTGCGTGCGCTTCTCGGGCACACATGCGCCGATCGACGGGTCGGGCAGTCGCGATGCGCGCGTGGAAGAACGAGGTGCTAGCGCGCCGGCCCGCGCCGGCAGGTACGACAAGAACGCGCGGACGGCGTCGCAGGCATCGTCGTCGTCATCGACGACGAGGTCGACTTGGCCGGTGACACGGTCGTGCACGTCGGCCCCACCGAGCGCCTCCATACTCACTTTTTCGCCGGTCGCGACCTCGATCACGCGGGGCGACGTGACGGCAAGGGTGCTGCCGCGTACTTGCACGACGAAGTCGGCGAGCCCGGCGACGAAACTGGATCCGCCGAAGGAGTCACCGACGATCGCCGCCGCCACAGGAATCTCGCGACCGCGCCGCGCGAGCCACGGGAAGACCGGTTCGCTCGAATAGCCGACCGCAGTGATCGAGTCAGGCAGACGCGCGCCTCCGGTCTCACCGAAGTACACGAACGGATTGCCGGCACGCGCGGCTTGCTCGTAGATGCGTTGCAGCTTGCGGGCCCCGACGAGTGAGCTCGTCGCCCGCTTGACCGTGACATCGTCGGCCACGACCGAGACGGCGCGCCCGTCGAGCATGGCGTGCCCGCCGATCTTTCCGTCGCCCGGTGTCGCCGCGTGGTCGTCGAGTCGTTCGGAACGGGCGAACATCCCGACCTCGGTGAAGGTCCCCGGGTCCACGAAGGCCGCTATGTGGTCGCGCGCGGTGCGGCGGCCTGCGGCGCGCAGTCGCTCGACCTTGTCGGCGCCACCCATCGCGCCGCGGATCACCTCACGCTCGCGCGCGACGGAATCGCTCTGCTCATGCATCGCGGGGTGCCTCGCTGTCCCAGGTGGTGGGTGTCACGCCGAGTTCGCGAAGCTCCATCTTCTTCACACGCATCGAGGTCTCGTTGCGCGGGAGGTCATCGACCACATCGACATAGCGGGGCACCATGAAACGCGGCATGCGTTCGGTGAGCCACGCCACGAGCGAACCGGGGTCGAAGGCGGCACGATCGCGAGCGACCACGATGACCATGACCTCGTCCTCGCCGTATGTCGCCGGCACGCCTATGGCCGAGCAGTCGACGACGTCGGGGTGTTCAAGCACGGCGTTCTCGACCTCGAAGCTCGAGATGTTCTCGCCTCGTCTGCGGATCGCGTCGTTCATGCGATCGACGAAGTAGTAGTTGCCGTCGGCATCGCAGCGGAACGCGTCGCCGGTGTGGAACCATCCGTTTCGCCACGCTTCGGCGGTCTTGTCGGGCATGTTGTAGTACCCCGCGTTGAGCGCCCAGGGCTCCGCGCTCCGCACGATGAGCTCGCCCGCCTGACCCGTCGGTACCTCTTCGTCGAACTCGTCGACAAGGCGAAGCTCGGTCCACGGATAGTCGGTGCGGGCCCGGCCACAGGTCTGCCACGGCCCGTGATCGAACGTGGTGTTGACGGGCGCACCGACCTCGGTCATTCCGTAGCACGTCGCGGTGCGCACGCCGTAACGGGTCTCGAAGTCCTCGATCTCTGGGATCATCGGACCGAGCAGGATCGATCGCATCGGGTTGTCGGCGTCGTCGGGTTTGCGGGGCTGCGCGTGCAGCAGTGCCGTCATCGGGCCGACAACGCACGCCGCACGGCAATCGAACTTGCGGACGTCGTCGAGGAAGTTGGTGGCGCTGAACTTGTCGCGCAGAACGAGGCGGCCGCCGCGCACGAAACAGCTGATGTTCACCGACTTGCCCGCGATGTGGAACGGCTGAAACGCGCTGTACAAACCTTCGCCCGGCAACAAGGTCTCGGGTGGCACCCACGACCACATCTGATACGCCGATGCCCACGAAACAAGCACGCCCTTCGAAGGCCCTGTGGTACCCGAGGTGTAGATGATGGCCGCGATGTCGCTATAGCGCGGACCGTCGAACGCCCGTGGCTCATAGCCGGCGAGGAACGCATCGCGTGCCATGAAGATGACCTCATGCGGACCGCTCGACGGCTCGGGGCCCACCACCACCACCGTGCGGACGAGCGGCAATTCCGCGAGCAGGGGCACCAGCCGATCGACGAACTCGGCGCCGATGACGACAAAGCCGACGTCGGCGTTCGCGAGCGCATATCGCAACATGTGCCCTGTGTATGCGATGTTGAGCGGCACCTCGACCGCGCGCAGCCAGCCCAGACCGAGCCAGGCGTCGAGAGCATCGAAACCGTTCGAGAGCATCGTGGCCACGTGTGCGCCGGCACGCACCCCGTGACCAACGAACGCGCTCGCCCACAGTTGGGATGCCGCGAGCATCTGCGCGTAGGTGCGCGATCCACCCTCGATGCGTTCCACGGCTATCGCGTCAGGCCGTTCGGTGGCCCACCGGGCAACCGCGTGCGGGGCGAGAAACTCGTCAGCGAGCATGCGTTCCAGTCTGGTGCATGCATATGGGCCGAAGGATCTACTACAGTCTGTGTGGTCTATACGGAAACAGCTCGAAACTGACTTCGAACAGCGAAAACGTCATCTCAAGCCCGTCGATTTCTCGCCGATTGATCATTACAGGTGCGTTGCATTTCACCATCGGGTGGGTTGCGACAGCTGCGGGCAGCAACAGCATCGGGCCTCTCAGGCCCCGTCCGACCGGAGCCGCACACGTGGACACACGACCGCACGAGCCCTATACCCGAGCCGGCCCCCCTTCGGACTCGCCCCCGCGGAGCCGCCGGGTGGTCTTGAGCGCCGCAGCGGTCCTGGCGCTGCTTGCAATCGCCGCGCTGGCCGTATCGAACGGCGGAGCAGGCGTTGCGAGCGATACCACTGGTGGTGACCTCGCGCTCGCCGGGGTCCAGGCGCCCGGGACCGATTCGGGCGCGAAGTCGGTCGGCGGCCTCCTGCCGAGCAAGAAGATCGTCGGCGCGCTCGCCTCAAAGGACGCGGCGAGCACGACATCGGCCCTACCGGGGAGCACCAAGGCCGATGCTCGGGTCACCGCGGCGCGCGCCATCGCCCCCACGGACGCGACCTCGGGTTCGAGCGCGGTGGGCACCCCCGCAGGTCAAGGGTCACCGTCCGTCGTCGCCTCACCCAGCACCACTGCGGTTGCAGGGCCCCTCCCCGCGCCGACCACCACCGCAGCACCGCGTACTGCCCCACCGAGCGGTGGAGGTTCGTGGACCCCGACCGGCCCGGTGTACTGGCTCGCCGCCGACGGCAACGACGCCGCAAACGGCACCGAGACCGCACCGTGGCGTTCGTTCCCCACCGCGATCAGCCGTCTGCACCCGGGCGACAACCTGCTCGTCAAGGTCGGAACCTATGGCTCCACCACGACTGGCCCTACGGTCAACGTCGAAGGTGTCAACGGTGCTCCAGGTGCACCCATCACCGTCGCCGCCGCACCTGGCCAACAGGTGAACCTGCTCGGTGGAGGCTGGCAGGTGCTGCGGGTCGCGTCGAGTACCTACATCGACATCCGCGGTTTCGACATCTCCGGCAGCGCAGCAACCGAGCGTTCGACAACCGACGGCATCGACGTCGACCGCGCACACCATGTGCGACTCATCGCCAACACGGTGCACGACGTGGGCGGAGGCGGCATCAACACCATTCGAGCGAACCACGTCACGGTCGACGGCAACCGCGTGTTCAACACGGCGACGTGGAACCCGAACCAGCCCTCGGCCATCTCGATGTTCGAGTCGGCCAACATCGGCGGCGCCAACAACGGCGACGGGTTCAGCTTCTACGTGCGCAACAACGTCGCATACAACAACAAGAACCTCGTGGGCGCCATCACCGACGGCAACTGCATCATCGTCGACACCAACCGGCAAATGGGATATGCGGGCGCGACCTACATCGCCAACAATCTCTGCTATGCCAACGGCGGTCGTGGTGTACACGTGGTCGCGTCCGACAACGTTCTCGCGGTGAACAACACGCTCGTCGGAAACCTCACCAGCCCACAGATGAGCGACCAGGGTGAGTTGTCGGCCCACCAGTCGAGCAGCGTGTCGTTCCGTAACAACCTCGTCATCCCCGGCCGCGACGGTCGCGGCGTGCGCGAGTACGCGGCGAGCGCGATCAGCTACGCATACAACCTGTACGTGGGCAGCGCTCCCGAACGACGCTCCGGCTCCGATCTGGTCGTCGCCGACGCCAGGGTGGGGGCCGACTATGTGCCGGTGGCGGGGAGCCCCGCGATCGACGCCGGCACCACCGACGGCGCGCCGGGCACCGACCGTCGCGGTCGCGAACGCGGCGGTGCACCTGACATCGGCTGCTACGAAGCCTGAACCGGCGTGCCGCGAGGTTGCTCGGGAGCAAACCCGTATAGCCGTTCGACGTTGCCGGCGAGGATCTTGGCCCGAACCGACAGATCGTCGAGCCCCGCAAGGTTCTCCGCGACGACGCGGGCGGTGTCGGGCCAGGTGCTCACGTGATGCGGGAAGTCGGTACCGAACGCAAGGGCGTCGGCCCCGATGACCTCGGCCGACAACACGGCGGTGCGATCACGCATGAAGGTGCCCACGAGATTTGTTCCGAAGTACGTGCTCGGCGACCGCTCGTTGTGCATTTGCTCGGCGTTGGTGGTGAGCGTGCGATTGCGTTGCCACCAATAGTCGCCGCGCTCCGCGATGAACCCGGCCCACCCCAGGTCGTTTTCGGCGGACACGACGACGAGAGACGGGTGCCGGTCGAAGACACCACCGAACACGAGGTCGAGCGCTATATGCATCATTTCCGAGGGCGCGCGGAGGAGCCGCTCGGTCAGTCGGCCGTTTGTCCAGAACGCGTTGCGCGATCGTGTGGTAGCCGAATGGAAGTTGACGGGCATGCGGAGCGCTGCGGCGGCTTCCCACAGCGGCTCGTACGCCGCCGAGTGGTACGGCTGCGCGTCGCTCGCGAACAACGGGATCATGACGCCCGAGAGCCCCGCGGCATGCGCACGCTCGATCTCCGCCACGGCGTCGCCGACGTCGTCGACGTTGACCGCCGCAAGCCCGCGGTAGAACGCGGGATCGGTCGCGCAGAACTCGGCGATCCAACGGTTGTAGGCGCGGAACAATGCCTGCTGCAGCGTGATGTCGTCGAGCAAGTAGAAGCTCATCGCGACCGTCGGAAACAGCACCTCCCCCGACACGCCATCGGCTTCGACCGCGACGCGCCGCGCCGCCGGATCGTAGGCCTCGGCCGGAATGTCTTCTTGCCATCGCCCGCGCTGACGCACATCGTCATCCGCGCGCAGGCACCCGGCGTACAGCGAAAGCGGTGGGAACTCGAGACCGTCGCACACGAGTCGGTCGGTGTGGTCGTCGCGGACCACTCTCGGTACCCGATCACGGAAGGGCGAGTCGACGTAGCCAGCCCACAACGTAGGCGGTTCGATCACGTGGGAGTCGCTCGAGATGATGCGCATGCGCGACGATCTTCGCGCGTTTCGGGACCGAACGCGAGGCACCGTCGCTGCGTTGCGCGAGACGTGAACGATTGACCATCCGCGTGTCGTGCACCGCGATCCACCAAGCTGACGGCGCTTTCCAGCGCACAATCATCAGGAAAAGAGAGGTCAATCGCATGAATCGCCGCGAGCTCGTCAAGGCACTCGCCGAGAACATCGGGCAGGACGCGAAGAGCGTCGAGGCAGTGATCCGTGGCTTCGAGGACGTGGTCGCCGCCAAGATCAGCAAGGGCGAGCCT
>JANMVY010000412.1:0-2992 GCA_031393535.1 Actinomycetes bacterium
CCGGCGGCGAGATGCGGATCGCGTTCGCTGTGCGAGAGCAGGATGCGATCGGGTGTCTTGATCGGAGCGAGGTTGTAGGTGCACGTGTCCCACTGCGCGCGAGCGTGCGCGCGCCACGACTCGTCGGCGAGCAGTCGCTCCTTGTCGGCGTGAGGACCGTTGACCATCTCGTGCCACGCCAGCACGCCGTGCCACATGATCGAGCGGTCGAAATGCAGGTTGACGTAGGTGGGCGCGGCCGAGAATGCAGCCCACAGATCAGAACCGTCGTCGCGCAGCCGCTGCACGATCGGCATGCGATGCGCGTACTCGGCCGCGTACTGGCGCGGCGTGCGCAGCCCGGGATAGTTGCCACGAACGCCACGTGCTGCGCAAAGCCGCGCGATTCGTTCGAGATCGTCCTGCCAGAACTCGGGTTGCATGAACCGCGGCACGAACTGGAAGGTCGAGCCGGGGTGCTTAGCGAGGACATCGATGATCGCGGCGAACTCGGCGTCGTCGGCGCGTCGGCTCGGTACTTCGCGATTATCACGATCGGTGTCCATGAACGTGGTCGAAAAGCCGAGCGCGCCCGCGCGGAGGGCTTCGTCGAGCACCGTCGCGATGCGCGCTCGCTCGTCCGCGGTCGCCACCCGCTCCCACGCGTCGGCCCCCATCACCCATGTGCGCAGAGCCTGATGACCGACGAACGAGCCGACGTTGATGGCGGCCGGGTTCGCGCGCGCGGCCTCGCGGTACGCCGGCCATGATTCCCAGCTCCAGGGCACCGCATGCTGGAACGCGGCGAGCGGGAGATCCTCGATGAAGCAGAACAACTCGACCATCGACGGACGCATGGCGGCCGAGAGGGGCGCGACAGTGAGGCCACAGTTGCCGATGACCGCGGTAGTGGTTCCGTAGGCCGGCAAAGGGTCACACGACGGATCCCACCACATTGCGCCGTCGAAATGACTGTGCGACTCGATGAACCCGGGCGCGACGTAGGCGCCGGCCGCATCGATCTCGATCTCGCCGTCGGGCGCGAGACCCGGGCCGATCTCGACCACGATGCCCGCGCGCACGCGCACGTCGGCACGTCGCGTCGGCGCACCCGTGCCGTCGACGAGCGTGCCGCCGCGGACCAAGAGCTCGCTCATGTGCTGTTCCTCTCGAGAATCAGTTGACCTGGCGATCGCGACCCGCCCAGTACGGCTCGCGGAGCTTGAACGTCTGGAGCTTGCCCGTGGCCGTTCGCGCCAGCTCATCGCGCACCTCCACGGTTGTGGGGCACTTGAAGTGCGCTATGCGCGCTCGGCAGTGATCGATGAGCTCACCTTCGGTGGTTCGCGCGCCGGGCAGGAGCACGACGAGCGCCTTCACCGTCTCGCCCCATTTGTCGTGGGGCACGCCGATCACCGCGACCTCGAGCACCGACGGGTGCGAGAACAACGCGTCCTCGACCTCGATCGACGAAATGTTCTCGCCGCCCGAGATGATGATGTCCTTCTTGCGATCGGAGATGACGAGGTAGCCGTCGTCGTCGAACCGGCCACCGTCGCCGGAGTGGAACCAGCCGTCGCGCAACGCGTCCTCGGTGGCTTCGGGCTGATCGAGATACCCACGCAGCACGTGGTTCCCGCGATGCAGCACCTCGCCGTCGGCCGATACCGCCATGCGCATGCCGAACGCCGGCGCACCCGCGCGGCCGAGTTTCACCGCGCGTTCGCCCGGGCTGAGGTGGTCCCACTCGGCACGGGAGCGGTTCATGGTCGACAGGGGCGCCGTCTCGGTGAGCCCGTAGATCTGGATGAACTCCCAGCCGAGCTCGGTCTCCATGCGCTCGATGGTACGAGTGGGCGGGGGTGCGCCCGCGACCACCATGCGCACGCGATCGCGACCCGGGACCGGCCCGGGCCAACTCGACGCTGCGTCGAGCACACCGGCGACCACCGCCGGCGCGCCACACAGCAGCGTGACGCCGTGCTGATCGATGCGGCGCAGGATCTCGGCGCCGTCGACCTTACGGAGCACGATCTGCTTGGTGCCCATGGCCACGTGGGCGTAGGGCATGCCCCATCCGTTGCAATGGAACATGGGCAACGTGTGCAGGTACACGTCGCGGTCGTTGACACCGGCCTGCCAGCCGAAGGCCGCGCTGTTGCACCAGAGTGAGCGATGCGTCTGCTCGACGCCCTTCGGGCGCGCAGTGGTACCGCTCGTGTAGTTCACCGTGGCGGTCGCGTCCTCGTCGGGCTCCCACGCGCGCGGGGTGGCGTCGAACCGATGCATGGCGGCGTCGCTCTCGGCACCGAGCACGAACCGGTGGCGGCACGGTATCGAACCCATCGTGTCGACGAGATCCGGGTCGAGGAGCAGCACGTCGGCCTGGCAGTGATCGATGATGTACGCGACCTCGTCGCGGGACAAGCGGAAGTTGATCGGCACGAAGATCCGGCCGTTGCCCGAGACACCCCAGAAGCACTCGAGAAGACGTGATGCGTTGTGGGAAACCATGGCGACCCGTCCACCGAACGGCACCCCGAGCGTGTCGAGCGCGGCACCCATGGCATCGGTGAGCTCGCCGAGCCGGCGGAAGGTCAGGTCGGGCATCGGAGGCGCCGGCTGATCGGGCTCGTCGATCGCGGCCACGCGATCGGGGTAGACCGCGAGGGCCCGATCGAGATGATCACGGATCGTCAGCGGAACCTTCATCTTCCCACCCTTGCATGAGTCGCCCGGTCAATGGATGAAATCGCAGCGCGACTCTAGCGACAACGAAAGGGGAGGTCAGCCGCCTCGGGCGTCGATCGAAGCCATGGCAGGCCCGCGGGTCCAAGGTGCGACCAGCCCGCGCCGCTAGCGTTCTGCTTTCCCTGACGGACGACCTGCCGATGAGGAGCACGTGCCCGCACGCGATCGATCACGCATCGAGCCCCTTCTGCTCGACCTCGCCCGCAACTACCGCTGGGGGTGGCACCGCCCCACACGGACCCTCATGGATCAGGTCCGCCGC
>JANMVY010000434.1:0-5202 GCA_031393535.1 Actinomycetes bacterium
GCCGCACCCATCTCGAGGCGGCCGTTCGAGATGACGTCGAGGAACGCCGCCCGCTCGGCCACCCGCACCGGATGGTTGATGGTGAACGGGGCCAGCACACCCGAGTGGCCGATGCGGATGCGAGAGGTCTGCTGGGCGACCATCAGGTTGAAGAGCTCAGGAGTGGAGCTGAGGGAGAAGTCGCCGCACCCATGGTGCTCGACCGTCCACCATGTGTCGTAGCCGAGCCGGTCGGCCAGACGCGCCTGTTCGAGCGAGTCCTCGATGACCTGGGCTTCGCCTTCACGGGACCACGGGACTCCCCCGCGCTCGAGTTCGCAGAACACGTCCAGCTTCACGACCGGAGAGGGTAGTAGAGGCAAGTGCTGACGATCCGATGGTGAAGGACTCACTTGTCGCCGCGGTCGACGGCCACGCCGACTACGTATTCACAGAGGGATCTCTGCGCCGCGCGATCGGGTCCGACGGAGGCCCTATATAGCCTGTGACCTGCGAATCGTGTCGCAGCGCTACCTGAAGACGAGCATCGTGATCACCACCAACCGCGGCGTTGCCAAAGCGCACAGGTTCGAGCGAACGTGTGCACGGTCGTGCCTGATGTTCACAGGTTCGAGGCGAGGAGCCGGTCGACGTCGACGCTGCCGGTGAGATAGCCGACGAGCCCGTCGGCGTTCATCCCGAGCGCTTCGGCGACTACCTTCGGGTCGAGGCTTATCAGCAGATCGACAAGGCGGGTCGAGCGAAGCGTCTTCGCGTTGACAGCGACAGCATCGAGCAGGTGGGTGGTGTAGGCGGGCGACGCCGACGTCATGCGGGGTTTGGTGACCTTGGTGACGATCAGGTGCGGGTTGCGGGTCCCGAGCCCGGCTCGGTGTGTCAGGCACGCCTCTATGGCGGCCGTGCTGGCGGGGTCCAACGGAACGGGGTGCGGACGCCCGACGACACGCAACGTCTGATCGCGCACGTTGACGTCAGCGACTCGCAGCGTCCGCAGCTCGGCTCCGGTGACGGCGTGGAGCAAAGCGAGGAGACCGGCGAGCGCCTCGTGCGGGTGCACGCCGTCATCGCCGCTTGTCCACCGTCGGAACAAGCGGCGCTGTTCGTCGATGGTGAGGGTCGCGCCGGTGAACCCGCGCCGCGGTGTGAGGGTCACCGCGACGGTTGGGTCGATGAGCACGATCTTGTTTCGGCGCGCCCAACGAAAGAACTGGCGCGCCGCGCCGAGCCGACGACGCCGATTGCGAGGTTGTTGGTTGATGAACGCTTCGATGTCAGCGCTTTGCACGGTCGCCCAGTCGGTCTTGGCCGACTCGTCGACGCAGAAGCGGGCGAGGTCGCGCACGATGGCCACCGCGCTTTCGATGGTGGAGTCGGCGCGCGGGTGGGTGCCGGCGCGCCGGGCCCGTTCGCGGGAACGTACGAGGTGTTCGCAGAACAGCTTCACCGCGGACCGCAACGACTCGGGTGTGCCGTCGACGCGGCGTTGTCGGCGACCGGCGGCGAGTCGGGCGGGTTGATCGAGCGCGAAGGCGAGGTCGTGGTGAACGAAGAAGTCCTCGAGGGTGCGCGCCAACGCGCCTGCGGAGCGGCCCGGTCGGCGCGAACGTTCCAGCAGCGCCTGTGGGTTGGTGCTGTGGTCGTCGCGTAGCAGACGACCGAGCGCTGCGACCATCACGCAGACCCGTCCCATGCAATAGCGCTCGGCGGCGAAGTCGGCGAAGTCGCCGAGCCACCACGGCGGGTCCTGCAGCGAAGCGGCGAGGTTGTCGGCTTGGTTGCGGGCCCGGTCGGGGTGCCGTTGCCAGCAGCGGCCGCACAGCAGCCCTTCGCGCTTGGGTGCCTGAGCGCCGCACACGGCGCAGGGCCGCGGCGGCAACGGTGTCGGCGCGGGTCGCGAGCACGGGCCGCACCAGCCGGTGGCCGCACGGGTCAGGCCCAGCCGCCCGCAGCGCGGGCACTGGCGCTTCGTTTCGGCGGCTTCGTGTCGGCGCCGGCATGCCCGGCAGCGGTCCGCGTTGGTGAACCGCACCATGTGCCCGCAATCGATGCAGGTCCGTGAACAGGTCGTGCATCGGCCGGTGTCCGCGGCGAGACGCCGGAACGCGCCGCAGCCGGGGCAGTTCGCTCGGTGAGCGGCCTCGCGGTCGGCGGCTCGGCATCGGTGGCAAAGGTCGGTGCTCTTGCGGCCGATCCCGCCGCCGCAGCGGACGCAGTCGCCGAGTCTCACAGAGGTGGCATCGACCGACCCCGGACAGCCTTCGACGGCTGACGCTTCGGGGTCGCCGGTGTGCTCGCCGCGACCGGGGTGGTGTCGATGTCGAACAGGTCGTTCGGTGTGCACTCAAGCGCCGTGCACAACGCGGCCAACGTGGACAGCTTCACCTGCGCGGGTTGCTTGGTCAACAACGCGGACACCGACGCCGCGGACAGCTGCACCCCGGCGCGTTCGGCGAGGAGGCGGCGCAGGTCCGCGCCGGTCCACACCTCACGTTGTGCCGCGGCCATCCGCAGCTTCCATTTGACGTTCATCACTCGGCCTCCAGATCCCGCAGCGCCGTCGACACCGCCCGCCGATAGGCGTCCTCGATGAACGTCGCGGATGGTGTCACGTAACGCATCGTCGTTCCCACATGCCAATGACCGAGCATCTGTTGGATGGCGACCAGATCGACGCCGCGCTCGTAGTTGTGCGTTGCGCACGCGTGCCGCAACCCGTGAGGCGAGAACCGGTCCTCGATCGGGCTGCCCTCGAGCTCGAGGAGATAGCGGAGACGGTTGCGGATCGTGCCCCGATGCAGCACCCCGCCGGCCTCGTCACAGAACAACGCCGTCGAGTCCGCCATGCGGGGCCGGACGTCGTTGAGGAACCAACGCAAGATCAGATCGACCTGGTCCAGCATCGGCACCCACCGCGGCCTCGGTCCCGAACCACGAGCGCCCTTGCCGAAGCGGACATGGATCTTGCCGAACGGGCCCCGATCGAAATGCAGATCAGCTCGCTCCAACGACGCTGCCTCATCAGCGCGCAACCCGCAGTGATACAGCGTGCGAAACAGCGCGTAGTCCCGGCCTGCCGGGCCGAACTTGCGTGCCGTGGCCACCCGGTCACGCAAGAACGCGAAGAAGTCCTCCATCCGCTCCGGCATCGGCGGCGGCCGTGTCGACGGCGAGTCGTTGCCGACGTGACGGGCCGCGTTGAACTCGTCGACCGGATCGTCGAGCACCACCCCGAAGGTCGCTTCGATCTCCGCGGCCTTGCGGGCGACCAAGAACCGATGGAAATTTTTGAACGCCTGCACGTAGCCGCGCCGTGTCGACGCCGCCATGCCCCGCGCTACCAACTCGCCCACGACCCGGTCGATGTCGTTGGGGTCGGCCTCCCACGCCGGGATGCCGAGTAGATCCAAGAACCGGTCCAGCACGCCGGCAGCGTTTTCGATCGTGACCGGACTGAACCCCCGCGCCGACCACGACGCGACGAAGCGCTCGACGCACGCCGCCTGGAACGCCTGCTCGTCCAACGGGCTCGCCGCGACCGCTCCGGCACCCGCGATCGCCCGCAGACCTGGACCGCTCATCGGCGCTCCTTCTTCCCGCCTCAACGATGAAGGTTGCACCTAACAATCGCAGGTCCCGCTTTGATAATCGCGGATCCCTGGCATCGGCACAAAAGGCCTGCCAGCAGCACCTTTTCGTCAGAACGAACCTGTGCCAGTTCCAGATCGTTGATCACACCTCACAGGTGGGGAAATTCGATAAGCACACCTGGGGAATTTCGGTGAGCGCCATCAAGGGTCTACGCACAAGTCGCGCAGGGACGCATGACAGCGGCGGTCGCGCGCCTCACCTGACCCGTTTATACAATTTATATCAAGCCTACGGCCCTCACTTTCGTGGGGCCGCGCCACGTTCAGGCAGCCTTCGAGCGAAATCGTCCGGCGGTCATCGGTTCACCCCCATCGGATCGTACGGGAGCATGCAGGCTTCACCGGTTACCGTGTTCTTGCCCCACCCCTCCCGCGACCTGGAGTCCTTGGCGCAGAATCCTTGCGGCTGCGAGGCGGGCTTTCCGGTCGTCGGGACGTAGATGACGCGTGTGTCCTTCCCGCACCCCACGAGTGCCACAGCGAGAGCGATGGCGAGGACGAGCCGGCGGGGGTGTCGGCCTAGGCTCCGATCGCCCCGCGACTCACCGAAAGGACAAACGGTCCGCAACCGCCGACTCGGCCAGTTGGTTGGCGTATCAATCATCGGACGTGCTCCCTGGGCAAGCCACCCGCGTGACCCCTCAGATCGGCGAATGTACCCCCTGCAGACTGAACCACTCCTGAAGGCGCCGATCATGGGCGTCCGACATGAGTAGGACGTCGCTCGTGTGTCGAACGATTGCCCGCCTGCGGTCGATTGGGGGCCCGCCGGGTAAGGCAGATAGTTAGCCCCAGTCGACGAGCTCGCTGATGCGGTCCAGGCGTTCGGCGAGTTCGGGCCACGTCGCGCGTAGCTCCTCGAACCGTTCCGGGTCGCCGTTCAAGAGTCCCTTGAGCCCGCTGGTGGCGCCGGAGAGTTGCGCCTGACGGAGGCGCTCCTTCGCCGTGGGCGTGTCGGGTACGGCTGGTGTGTCCATCCCCGAGTGTGCGCCGGCGGTGTGACAGCGAAGACCCGAAGGGTGGGGATCCGCCCGGGCGAAGGCCGAAGGTGATGGACTTCGCCGCGATCGGGAGGGGGCACGGGGCACGATGACCAAGGCTCGGCAACTGCGGACTCGACTCGACCCGTACGCCGCCTCGATCGTGCTGGGGACGTTGGCGATCGTCGTCGCCAGCACAGCGGTCGCAGCAGGCGCCCTCGACTTCGAGGCGATTCTGGTTCCTGCGTCATCGGCGCTGGCCGCAATCGGAGTGAGCTCGGCCATCACGACGCATGCCTCAGACGGTCTCGCGACTTGGTCGATCGTCAGAGCAGCGCAGCGCGGGTCATAGCGCAGACACGTCGGCGCAACGAGGACCTCGACAACACGCGTCTGCTCTTGTACTCAGCAACTGCGTCATACCGTCGCAGTGTCCTGCCGGATTCGCACCTGATCGGCGCAGTGCTGAACGCCGTCGGCCACCACTCGAGGCTCGTCAAGGACGGCGAGGCGCTAGCGAACCTCGCCGATCTGCTATCGGACGAGTCGCAGACCGGGCAGGCCATGGTGGAGTG
>JANMVY010000486.1:0-5602 GCA_031393535.1 Actinomycetes bacterium
TCGGCATCCCTTCCGCTGATCGCGACACAGCGGCGAGCAATCGCACGGTCGGCATGCTCGTCAACACCCTGCCTCACCGTGCGCACTCGAACTCGACCGCCAGCGTTCGCGAGGCGATACGGATGACCACTCGTTCGGTGCGAGACGCACTCGCGCACAAACACGCACCCTTCGACCGCATCGTGCGACGCGTGCGGCCACCGCGTGTTCCCGGTCAGCACCCCCTCTTCCAGGTGACGTTTCAGACCGCGGAAGCGCCGAAGGCGTACGGCTCGATGAGTGCGATCAGCGTCGCGCCGTTCCCCTCGATGCGCGTCGGTGCGAAGTTCGACGTGAGCTGCACCCTGATTGTCGATGACTCACTCGATTGCCGGTTCACGTTCGCATGCGACGTGTTCGACGAGCCGACGATGCAGGAAATCACCGAGGGGTTCGCCCGATTCGTCGACACCGCCCTCGCAGACCTCGACCGGCCTATCCGACTGGTCGTCGCGGCGAGCGGTGCGACCCGACTCGTCGCCGCGGCATCGGTACCCACCGAAATCGGTGCCGGTTCGCCCGCGCGCACTGGTGCACCGACTGCGAGCACCAGCCACCCTCCTGCTGCAGCCGACCACGTGACGCCATTCGCGGAAATGCTCGACGCAATGGTCGAGGCGTTCCGCCAGACCCTCGCGACCCATGTCGGGCCTGACGACGACTTCTTCAGCGCCGGCGGCCACTCACTGCTCGCCGTGCGGCTGTGCTCCAGGATCGAACGCACGACGGGCACGCGCCTCGCCGTGGCGGCGATCTTCGACGCACCGACCCCGCGTGCCCTCGCCCACCTCGCCATGGGCACGCCGTTCGTGCCACCGGCACTGGCCGAGGCGGTCGCACCGCTCGAGCGCGCGCCGACCGCCCACGCTGTCGAGCCAGAACCGGTCGTGGTCGAGCCGGCACGGGTGGCGACCTTGCGTTTGGCGGACGAACCCCTCACCGCGGCGCCGTCGCGTCCCGCGCGTTTGTGGCTGCGGCTCGCGCCGATGTCGTTCGCCCAACGGAGACTCTGGCTCGCCGACCAACTCGGAACTGCCGGCACGGCCTACATCCTCACCTCGGCCTACGAGCTGTACGGCACGCTCGACTTCGACGCGCTGGGGCGAGCGCTCCGTGCGACCGCCGAGCGGCACGAGATCCTGCGTACCAGATACGTCGACCACGGCGATGATTTCGCGGAGCAAGTCGTCGACAACGACCCGTTGATCTCGCTCACCATCCTCGATCTTCGCGACGCGGAACTTTCAATCGACGACGTGAACGCTCGCATCCGGGCGCATACGGAACGGTCATTCGACCTCACGACCGACCATTCGTGGCGCACGGTCGTCGCTCGGCTCGCGGACGGCCATGGCGTGCTCGCGCTCGCGGTGCACCACATCGCCACCGATGGTGAATCGCAGAGCACGATCCTGCGCGACCTCGCAACCGCGTACAACGCGGCATGCGGGGCCGCCGCCACCGCGTCGCCTTTGCCCAGGCTGCAGTACGCGGACCACGCGGTGTGGCAGCATGCGCGCGCCGCCGGCGGTGCGCTCGACGCATCACTCGGCTACTGGGTCGAACGAATGCGTCCGTTGCCCGAACCGCTGCAGCTACCCGCCACACGAAAACGACCATCGCGTGTCTCGGGCAGCGGGGCCGATGTCGTCGTGCGCGCCGGTAGCGGGTTACGCGAACGCCTCGATTCGTTCGCCCGCGAGCATCGCACGACACCCTTCGTCGTCCTGCTCACCGCCTACGAGATCCTGCTGCACCGTCTCACCGCACGCACCGACCTTGTGGTCGGCATCCCGAGCACCGAACGCACGATGGACGCCGACACCGACACCGTCGGCTTCTTCGTGAACACCCTGCCGATCCGCATCGAGCTCGACCCGGCGGCCACCGTCCGCGACGCACTCGCAACCACGCGGCGGGCGATGACCGATGCCTTGGCCCACGCGGACGCACCGTTCGATCTGATAGTCGACCGACTCGCCCTACCTCGTGATACGAGTTCGACCCCGCTCGTGCAAACCATGTTCTCGATGCAGGACCAGGGTGGTTCGCCACCGCAGCTCGACGGCTTGCTGGCGAGCCGTCGCCGGATCGGCGGAAGCGGTTCTGCGAAGTTCGACCTTTCGTTGATCGCCAGGGTCGGCACGGACGTCGAGATCCAATTCGAATACCGAGACGACGTGTTCGAACGCACCGCCGTCGAAGGCTGGGCCCAGCAGTACCTGACGGTGCTCGACGGGCTGTTGGCCGACCCGACGCGTTCGGTGGCGATGCTGCCCGTCGTCGACGAGCGAACTGCGCACTGGCTGGTCGAGGGTTGCAACCGCACCCGAACCGAGTACCCGCGCGATTGCACGGTGACCGCGTTGTTCGACGCAGCCGCGATCACCTACGGCGAGCGCGTAGCGATCGTCGAGGGTGGCCGCACCACCACCTACGCAGAGCTGCGGTCCGCGGCGACGCTGCTCGCGTCGCGGCTTCGCGACGCCGGCGTCGTGCCCGGTGATCGCGTGGCGCTCAACATGGCGCGCTCGACCGAGCTCGTGTGCGCCATGATCGCCACCCTCGAGTGCGGCGCGGCGTACGTGCCCATCGACCCGACGTACCCGCCGACCAGGCGCACGATGATGATGATGCTCGCTCGCGCCGGGGCCGTCATCGAAGCAGACGACGACCAGTTCTTGGTGCGATCACTCGCGCCTGCCACGGGCGACAACCGCACGGCGACCGGCGAATCCGGGCCGCTCTCCCCCGCCTATGTCATGTTCACCTCGGGCTCAACGGGTACCCCGAAGGGCGTCGTGGTTCCTCATCGAGCGATCGTCCGCTTGGTCCGTGACACCGACTATGTGGACTTCGGCGACGACCTCGTGATCGCGCACCTGTCGAACACTTCCTTCGACGCGGCGACGTTCGAGATCTGGGGTGCATTGTTGAACGGCTCGCGACTCGTCGTGCTCGACGGCGACACCGTCACCTCGCCCGCAGCCTTCGCGGAAGCGGTCGAGCGGCACGGCATCACCACCATGTTCGTCACCACCGCGCTGTTCAATGTGATGGCCCGCGAGGTGCCGAACGCGTTCGCGTCAGTGCGCGACCTGCTCTTCGGCGGCGAAGCAGCCGACCCGAACGTCGTGCGCAACGTGCTGGCCAACGGTCGCCCGACGCGGCTCGTAAACGTGTACGGCCCGACCGAATCGACGACGTTCGCGTCGTGGCAACCAATCGAACGACTGGCCGAATACGCGACCACGGTGCCCATCGGCCGACCGATCGCCAACACCACGCTGCACGTCGTGGATCAAGGCGGACGACCGGTACCACCACTCGTGAATGGCGAGCTCGTCATCGGTGGTGACGGGCTCGCGCTCGGTTACCTCGACGACGCCGAGATGACCGCGGCGCGGTTCGTGCCCGACCCCTTCACCCTGGACCCCGGCGCGCGGCTCTATCGAACGGGCGACGTGGTGCGGCGTCGCCTCGACGGCTCGATCGAGTTCGTCGGGCGCAAGGACCATCAAGTCAAGGTGCGCGGCTTTCGCATCGAGCTCGGCGACATCGAAACCGCGTTGCGACAGCTCGAGGGCGTGGAGCAGGCCCACGCGCTCGTGAATCGTCGCGAGAACGGCGATGCCGATGTGGTCGCCTACGTCGTTGGCGCCAGCGGTTCTCTGCTCGCGGGCGACGATCTGCGTGAGCAACTGCGTGAGACGCTGCCCGCGTACCTCGTTCCCGCGACGGTGATCGCGCTCGACGCGTTGCCCATGAATGCGAACGGCAAGATCGACCGTGACGCGTTGCCCGCGCCGGAGCCGGTCGCGCTCGCCCAGCGCGGCGAACGTCCAGCCGTCGTCGACGCGCTCGAACGCCGACTACTCGATATCTGGTGCGACATTCTCGGGATCGTGACCGCAGACGTCGACGACAACTTCTTCGACTTCGGCGGGAACTCGATCCGCGCTGTCCGCTTCTTCGCGGCGGTCGAGCGGTCGATCGGCGCGCGGCTCGCGTTGTCGGCTCTTTTCGACTCGCCCACGGTTCGTTCGCTCACGGCATCGCTCCGAGCCGAGCACCCCGCGCTCGCGAACGCGTTCCCGCATGGCCTGGCAGCCACCGCTGCGAATTCGCGTTGTGACGCGAGCTCCTCGTCGCTCGTGACCTTGCGGGCGGGCGACCCGAACCGGCACACGCCGTTGTACTGCGTTCACCCGGCAGGCGGCCAGGTGTTCGCCTACGCGGCGATCTTGCCGTCGTTGTCACCCGACCAGCCCGTGATCGGCATCAGCGAGTACGGCTGGGGCGACCGCACCAAGCAGCTCGGCTCGGTCGAGGTCTACGCCGCACTGTACGTCGACGAGATCGACGCGCACCGCCCATGTGGCGCGATCACGCTCGCCGGCTATTCGCTCGGTGGCCTGATCGCGTTCGAGATGGCGCGTGTGTTCCGCGCCCGCGGGCGATCGGTCGAGGTCGTCCTGCTCCTCGACGCCGTGCCTGTCGCCGCGCCCGGCGACCAAGCGCACCGCAATGAGCCGAAGGCGTCGAAGCTCCGCCGTCGACTGGCGCGCGACGGCGTGACGGGTCTCACCGGGGCAATCCGGCGCATCGCCCGGCGCGCGTGGGACAACAAGGTCAGCGATCCCCGAGCGGCGCGGCGCGACCAGCGCGAGCGCGACGCGATCGAACGGCGCGGCGGCACGGTCGACGCGTTGCTGATCGGGCGCGAGAGCGAACGGGCCGGCATGTTGCTTCGGCGGGGCTACCGCCCCGAGCACTACGGCGGGCGCGTGGTGTGCTTCCGGGCAGTGGGAGTCGACCCCGACTTTCCGATCGCGGACTACTCGTACCGCTGGAGACGAGTGGCCGACGCGCTCGAGATCATCGATGTCCCCGGCAACCACGCGCAGGAAGCCTCGATGTTGACGCAGCCGCACGCGGCGGTGCTCGGCACGGCGATGGCCACCGTGCTGGCCGAGATCGACGCCGCGGTGCACGGACGCGGCAACAATGAGATCTCGTGATGTCGAACGAGATGCGCAGACACCGCTCGTTCTATCGCGCGTCGTGGCGCAGGTTGCTGCTCGGTGTGTTCCTCGCGGCCATGCAGACCCTGTTCCTTCTGCCGATGCCCATTCTCATCCAGCGAGTCATCGACGACGCGATCCCCCATGATCGGCGAGGCACGATAGTCGCGCTCGCGAGCGCGGTCGTAGGCCTGACTGTCGCGAGCGCGATGATGACGCTGCTCGCCCGGCGCGTGACATTGGGTGTTACAAAGCGTGCGGCTCGCGACCTTCGACGCATGGTGATCGATCGGTTGAACCAGGCGTCACGCCAGTACCACGTCACTGCGGATCAGGGCAGTCTCCACGAAGTGGTCGTGCGCGAAACAGACCGCATCGATCTCATGACGTCGTCGCTGATCGCGGACTTGTTGCCCAGCGCGGTGCTCGTCGTCGGGATGTTGGGCGTACTCATCAGCATCGACTGGGTGCTCACGGTGGTCACCGTTGCGATGGGTGCGCTGTTCGCTGTCGCCAACAAGTGCCTCATACGATTCCTC
>JANMVY010000662.1:0-16214 GCA_031393535.1 Actinomycetes bacterium
CGATACCGGCGGGCTCAAGGCCAAGCTCGAAGCCCTGAAGATCACCGTCGTGAGACAGGACGCAGTGTCCACGCTCGACCAGGCGTACGCGCAGATCGCCGAGCTCGGCAAAGCCACCGGCCACGACAAGGAAGCGGCCACGACCGTCGCCTCGATGAAGGCGAGCATCGACGCGTCGTTGAAGAAGGTCAAGAAGCCGGCGGTGGCCGTGAAGGTGTATTACGAGCTCGACAACACGCTGTATTCCGTGTCATCGAAGAGCTTCATCGGTGCGCTCTTCACCCTTGTCGGGCTCACCAACATCGCGGACGCGGCCGACAAGGACGGAACCGGCTATCCGCAGCTGAACGTCGAGTACGTCATCTCGCAGAACCCGGAGCTCGTCTTTCTGGCCGACACGAAATGCTGTGGGCAGAACGCGAAAACACTCGCCGCTCGTCCCGGGTGGGCCGACCTCAAGGCCGTAAAGGCCGCCGGCGTGATCGAGCTCGACGACGACATTGCGTCGCGCTGGGGTCCTCGCACGCCGCTGTTACTCGACGCGATCGCTACCGCGGTCGCGAAGCTCGTGAACGCCTGAACGCCTGAGATCAGCATGCGCACCGCGGCGCAGGAGCGCTCGCCCCACCATGACGAGGACCGCGACCACGTCATCATGCCGAGCACCCTGCGCCGCTCGTGGCTGGCCGGCGCGATCGCGCTCGGGATCGGCGCATCGCTTCTGGGGCTCATGATCGGCGCGGTCGCCATCGCACCGCATCGCGTATTGCTCGAGCTGGTCGACCACTTCCCGGGCGTGCACATCAACTCGGGACTCGACGCGTACGAAGCGAACATCGTGTGGCAGATCCGTGCACCACGTGTCGCGCTGGGTCTACTGGTCGGCGCCATGTTGGCCACTGCAGGCGGCGCCTTCCAGGGGGCGTTCCGCAACCCCTTGGCCGACCCCTACCTGCTCGGCGCCGCGGCGGGCGCCGGGCTCGGCGCAACGATTGCGATCAGCTCGGGCGTGCACGCGGGTAGCGCGAACGCGACGATCCTGCCGCTCGCCGCGTTCGTCGGCGCCCTGTCGGCCGTCGCGCTGACCTACGCGGTCGGCGCGGCGTCAGGCGGTGACCGCGGCCCTGCATCGTTGATCCTCGCCGGTGTGGCCGTGGCGAGCTTCCTCACTGCGTTGCAGACCTATGTGCAACAACGCAACGCGTCGACCATCCGTGAGGTCTACTCGTGGATCCTCGGGCAACTCGCGGGCGCCACGTGGCGCGACGTCCTGCTGTTGCTGCCATACGTCTTGGTCAGCACCGCGGTGCTCCTCGCGACACGCCGCTCGCTCGACGTGCTCACGGTGGGCGACGCCGAAGCGACCACGCTCGGCATGAATCCGCGGCGCGTACGCGTCATCGTGGTGATCGCCGCGTCGCTCGGTACCGCAGCCGCGGTCGCGCTGAGCGGGCTCATCGCGTTCGTCGGCATCATCGTGCCCCATACGGTGCGGCTGCTCACCAATCACAGCTACCGCGTGGTGCTGCCACTTTCTTTCCTCGGGGGCGCCGCGTTCCTCGTGCTCACCGACCTGCTGGCGCGCACGCTGATGCAACCGGCCGAGATACCCATCGGCGTGGTCACTGCGTTCTTCGGCGCTCCGTTCTTTCTGGTCGTCCTGCGCATCTCGCGGGCCGATCGATGAGCACACTTGCCATCGAAAGGCTCAACGTCACCCTCGGTGGCGTGCCGATCCTGCGCGATGTCACGCTCTACGCCGGACCGGGCGAGTGGCTGGGCATCATCGGACCCAACGGGGCAGGCAAGTCGACCCTGTTGCACGCGGCGTGCGGCGTGGTGCCGTTCACCGGCACGATCTCGCTCGGCGGCGATCGGGTCGGCGCCCTCGATCGACGCACGCGGGCCGCACGCATCGCCCTGGTGCCGCAGACCCCGGCCGTGCCTCCCGGCATGACCGTGATCGACTATGTCCTGCTCGGCCGCACGCCTCACCGGGCGGCACTCGCACCCGAGACGTGCACCGACCTTGCCGTCGTGCGCACCGCGATCGATCAGCTCGATCTCACCCGATTCGCGCGCCGCACCCTCACGTCGTTGTCAGGAGGCGAGCGCCAAAGGGCATTCCTGGCGCGGGTGCTCGCGCAACAGAGCGACATCGTGCTTCTCGACGAGCCCACGGCCGCACTCGACATCGCCCATCAGGTCGACGTGTTGCAACTGATCGACCGCCTGCGGCGCGAGCTCAACCTCACCATTCTGACCACGCTGCACGACCTCACGTTGGCCGGGCGCTATCCCGACACCCTGGCGATGCTCGCCGAAGGCCGGCTTGTTGCGCTCGGCGCGCCGCGCGACGTGCTGACCGTCGAGATCGTCGAACACCACTACGGCACGCCCGTACGCATCCTTCACGACGACGACGGCATCGTCGTCGTTCCCACACCCCGGCTGGAGCGACGATGACCGAGAATCCGCCGACCGACGACCCGCGTCCCCACACATTGCGAGTGGCCGCGTCGCTCGTGCTGGTCAACACCGGCGACGGGAAAGGCAAGTCGTCCGCGGCCTTCGGTGTGATGGTGCGCGCGCTCGCCCGCGACTGGAGGGTCGCCGTGGTCCAGTTCCTCAAGTCAGGTGAATGGCACACCGGCGAAGAGACGATGGGTCGCCGTCTCGGAGTCGAGTGGTTCGCGATCGGCGAAGGCTTCACATGGGACTCCGCAGATCTTTCAGGGGACGAGGCGCGCGCGCGCGAAGCGTGGCGACAGGCGAAGGCCTTGATCGGCGGCGGGTTGTACCGGCTCGTGATCCTCGACGAGATCACGTATCCGATGAACTGGGGCTGGATCGACAGCGACGACGTCATCGCCACCATCGTCGACCGACCGACGACGGTGAACATCGTCGCCACCGGTCGCGACGCACCTCAGGGGCTGGTCGATGTCGCGGACACCGTCACCGAGATGCGCCAGATCAAGCACGCGTACGACCAGGGCATTGCGGCGAAGAAGGGGATCGACTGGTGAGCGTTCCGCCGGGCTTCACCTTTCTCTTGGGCGGCGCACGCAGCGGGAAGAGCGCTCTCGCCGTGATGCTCGGGCACGCGTGGCCGGGTGCCGTGACCTTCGTGGCGACGGCGCGGCTGACAGGCCACGACACCAATCTCGCCGCGCGGGTGGCACGCCATCGCAACGACCGCCCCACGCATTGGACGACGATCGAACCCGTCGGTGATCTCGTGGGTGATCTCGTCGGTGCAGCGGCCGCGGCCCCCGAAGACTCGCTGGTGATCGTCGACTGCATCACCCTGTGGGTCGCGGCCGCGCTCGACGACGAGATCACCGACGCACTCGACGACGCATGCATCGGACCGATCGATGCAGACCGGCATCGGATCGAACGTACGGCCGGGGCGCTGGCGAACGTCCTCGCGTCGCGGAGTGCGCCGAGCGTTGTCGTCTCGAACGAGGTCGGTCTCGGTGTGCACCCCGAGACCTCGATCGGTCTCGTGTTTCGCGACACGCTCGGCCGAGTGAACGGCACTCTCGCCGCGCGTGCCTCACGCACCTTGTTCCTCGCCGCCGGCCGCGCCGTGCGACTCGACGACCCTTGGGCGCTCCTTCGATGAAGGCCATGCGCGAGGCCTTGTGCGGGTTGCCCGAGCCTGACGTCGAGATGCGCCGCGCGCTTATCGAACGCGCCGGCGACATTCTCCGGCCCACCGGTGCGCTCGCTCGCTTCGACGCTGTGGCCATCTGGATGGGCGCGTGGCAATGCTCGGCTTCGCCTGCAGTGCGGCGCCCGGCTGCTGTGCTGTTCGCCGCCGATCACGGCGTGGCCGTCGACGGGGTGAGTGCATACCCGCCAGAGGTGACGGCGTCGATGCTCGCGGCGTTCCGGGCCGGCCGCTCGACGCTCCACGCACTGGCGAGCGCAGCGAGCGCGAGCGTGCACGTTTTCGACGTGGGCGTCGGCCGGCCGACCGACAACTTGCGTGTCACCGCAGCGATGTCCGAGCAGGGCTTTGCCGCGGCCTTCGCCGCGGGCCGCGCCGCGGTGCACGAGCTCGACTGCGACCTGCTCGTGGTGGGCGAGATGGGTATCGCCAACACCACGAGCGCGGCCGCGTTGTGTGCACGGCTCCTCGGCGGGGACATCGGGCGTTGGGTGGGTCGGGGCACCGGCATCGACGACGAGCGCCATGACCACAAGCTCACCGTCGTCACCGAGGCGTGTGCACGTACCGCCGGCATCGACGACCCCATCGAGATCTTCCGCCAGCTCGGCGGACATGAGCTCGCCGCCATGGCCGGCGCGTTCGTCGAGGCCCGGCACCGGAGACTCCCCGTGTTGCTCGACGGCTACGTCGCGTCGGCTGCGCTCCTGCCGCTGTGGTGTGTCGAACCGGCGATCGTCGATCATTGTCAGGCTGGGCACTGCTCGGCCGAATCGGGACACCGTGCGTTGCTCGACCGCCTCGGCCTGGTGGCGTTGCTCGACCTCGGCCTCCGGCTCGGCGAAGGCAGCGGAGCTATGGCCGCGGTACCGCTCGTGGCCATGGCCTGTCGAGCGCTCGTCGACGTTCCGACGTTCGCCGAGTGGTTTGCGACCGGGTTGTCGTGAGCACCCCCGGAGTCGCGGGCATGCGGGCGGCGTGGACATTCCTCACACGCGTGCCCCTCGGCGCAGGTACCCCCGACGCAAGCGCCGACACGATGGTGTTCGCCCCTTCGTGGTTCGCAGTGATCGGGGCGTGCGTAGGCGCGATCGTGGGCGGCGTCTACTGCGCGACGTACGAGCTCGTGGACCCGACAGTCGGGGCTGCTCTGGCCGTGACTGCAGGTGCGCTGTTGACCGGTGCATTCCATCAGGACGGCCTCGCCGACGTGTCCGACGCGTTCGGTGGAGGTTGGACAGTCGACCAACGGCTCGAGATCTTGAAGGACAGCCGCCACGGCACCTACGGCGTGATGTCACTCGTGTGCGTGATCGCAGTGCAGATCAGTGCCCTTGCCCAGCACGATCGCGCCCAAGGTTTCGCGATCGCGGTGACCGCACACGCCGGTGCACGCGGCGGCGCTGTCGTGTTGATGCGATTCGCACCACGCGCTCGCGGCGCCGGGCTCGGCGTTGACTATGCGCGTGGGCTCGCCACCGCGACCGCTCTGGCCTCGGCCCTGAGCGCCGTCGTCATCGGTGCCCTCGTGCTCGGCGCGCTCGTCTCGGTGACCACGGCCGCCGTGGCCGTGATGATCGCACTCATGGCGTTGCTCTCCTGGCGAAAGGTCGGTGGCATCACGGGCGACGTGCTCGGCGCGGCGGAGCAACTCGCCGAGACGGCAGTGCTCGTGTGCGGCGCGGTCTTCGTGCGTCAGGTCGATGCGTGGCCGTGGTGGCGGTAGCGGAGCGGCGTGTCTCGGCCGCTAACGTGCGGCGTCCACCGCCGCACCGCGACCGAATCGAACCCCCCATGGATCCCACCAGCATGGCGCGCACAAACATCTCCTCCGGCTCGCCGTTCGAACCCGTGATGGGGTTCTGTCGCGCGGTGGTAGTGGGTGATCGCGTCATGGTGAGCGGCTCCGCACCGATCTGGCCCGACGGTTCGGTCGACCCCGACCCCGAGGTCCAAGCGGGCCGGTGTCTCGACATCATCGAAGCCGCGTTGACCCAAGCCGGCGCGAGCCTCGCCGACGTCGTGCGCACGCGTGTGTATCTCACCGACGCCGCGGTGTTCGACGCGGTGGCCCGCGCGCACGGCGCTCGGTTCGCCACGGTGCGGCCGGCCAATACCACGGTCGTGGTGGCTGCGCTCCTCAACCCGGCGTGGCACGTCGAGATCGAGGCCGACGCGATCATCGGCGCGCACACCTGACGCGCACCGCACCGCTCGCGGAGTTCGCGGCGACGCGCATCCGTCGGTCTCGATCAGCATCGTCGTGGCGGCGCGGCCGCGTGCGATGCTGCGGGCATGCGTCCACTCGCCGGCATCCGCGTCCTCGACGTCACCCACATCATCGCAGGCCCGACCTGCACGTTCTGGCTGGCGTCGCTCGGCGCCGAGGTCATCCGTGTCGAGCAGCCGCGGGGTGACATCACGTGGTTGACCCGCCCGTTCGTCGGGCCGCACGGCGAGTCCGACACGCCACAAACGCCACGTGACATCCCGCTCAGCCCTTTGCGCAAGCAACGCGGCAAGCGCAGCTTGCAACTCGACCTGCGCACGGATGCGGGTGCCGAGGTGTTGCGAATGCTGGCTCGCGAATGCGACGTGCTCGTCGAGAACTTCGCGCCCGACGCGCTCTCCCGGCGCGGCCTCGGCTACGTGCACCTCCGACCGCTCAACCCCCGGCTCGTCTATGCGTCGATCACGGGTTACGGCAGCGACGGCCCGTACCGCGACCGGGCAGCAATGGACCCGATCGTCCAGGCGTTGTCGGGATTCATGGCCAAGACGGGTTTCGCGGACGGGCCTCCCACCCGGGCCGGTGCCACGATCGGCGACCAGGTACCCGGCATCTGGGCCGCGCTCGGCGTGCTCGCCGCCTTACGCCAGCGCGACCTCGACGGCGAGGGTCAGTTCGTCGATGTCGCGATGCTGGACGCGCTCGTGGCGCTCATGTGGGACGAGCCGATCGACCAGTACGAGGAGCTCGGCATGCCCGAACGGCTGGGCAACGGTGACCCGCGCGGTGCGCCGTTCGACACGTACCGCACCAAGGACGGTTGGGTTGCCATCGCCGCGCCGGCGACGCATCAGTGGAAGAAACTTCAACAGTTGCTCGGCGCGGCCGCGCTCGACCCGCGCTGGGACGATCACCACGAGCGGGCACGCAAACGCGACGTGATGAACGCGTTCGTCACCACGTGGACGATGCAGTTCACTGCGGCCGAGGTGGGTGTGAAGCTCGAGGCCATCGGCATTCCGGTCGGACCAGTCAACCCCCCGTGGTGGGCGCGCACCGATCCGCACATCGCATATCGGGGCACGCTCGAGCAGTTGCGGCACCCCGATCTCGTCGAACCCACCCGCTGGCTCGCGCCGGTCCTGCCCATCCGATTCTCGCGCGCACGCATCGACACGACGCCTGCCGAGCCGATCGGCGAAAGCAACGAGTGGGTCCTGCGAGACGTGCTCGGCCTCGACGTCGCTCGCATCGAAGAGCTGCGCGTCGACGGAGCGTTCGGTGCACCCAAGCCGCCGTGAACTAGCCGAGTCGTACGGGAAGGCGCGCGTAGCCCCGATGCGCCATTCCAACCTCAGGTGTAGGCGCGCCGTCGATTCGTAGTCCGGGTGCGCGAGCAGCCAGCACGTCGATGCTCACCACCGCCTCGAGCCGGGCGAGCGCGGCGCCGATGCAGTAGTGGATGCCGTGGCCGAACGCGAGATGTGGCTGTTCGACCCCGGCCGGGTCGCGATTCGCCGCACCGATGCCGATGGTGACGAATGTGCCCTTCGGGATGGTCTTTTCACCCATCGAGACGTCGCGAGCGGTCATGCGAATCGGCGTCTGCACCGGACTCTGGTCGCGCAGTACGTCCTCGATGACCCTGTCGCGTTCGGCCGGATCGAACCGGACCCGCTGCCACGTTGCGGCATCATTCGCGAGCCGCGCGACGAGGCTGCCGATCAGCCGAGTGGTGGTGAGGTTGCCGGCCGACAACAGCACTGAGCACACGCCCGCGACCTCATGGACGTTCAGCCGCTCACCGTCGACATCGGCGTGCACCAGCGCAGAGATGAGATCGTCACCCGGCGATGCGGCGCGCTGGTTGACCAGGTCGACGAAGAACGCGTGTTGCGCGCCCACGCCTTCGATCGCCGCCTGCACGTCGGGGGTGTGCTCCCCGCGGAAGTTGTAGATGACGAAGCTGCGGTCGTTCGACCAACGCGTGAAGTCGCGATGCCGCTCGCTGGAAATGCCGAGCATGGTCGCGATGACCCGCACGGGCAGCGGATCGGCAAAATGCTCGACGAAGTCGGCCGGCTCGCCGTTCGTGGCGATCGACGCGAGCATCGAGTCGACGCACTCGTGGGCGAGCGCACGTACCCACGGCTCGGCCTCGGCGACGCGACGCGGGGTGAACGCCTTCGCGAGCACCCGCCGCACATGGGTGTGATGCGGAGGATCGTCGAACACCAGGGGTGAGTTCCGAAACGCCGGGTTGTCGCTGTCGCGCACGTTCGACGAGAACTGCTCGGGGTCGGCCAGAGCAGCGCGCACGTGGTCGTAGCGCAGCAGGATCCACGACTTGCTGCCGACTTGCACCGGACATTGCGCGCGGAGCTGGTCGTAGGCCGGGAACGGGTCGACTTGTGTCGCATGCGCCTTCAGAAGACGCGCTGGATCGTCCACGATGGCCACGGCGCCCGACCGTAGTGTTTCGGCCCGGTTCCCGGCGGATCTGCGAGACCTGTCGGGCGCGTTCTTTGTGGCGATATCCCCCGGTACGGGGTACCACGCGACAACAAACGATGCGCCGCGGGCCAGGAGTGGACGGTCAGGCCAACGCGATGGCCGGCGCGTTCGACGATACCGCGCCTTCCACCGGTAGTGGGGCGTGGCAGAACACGAACTGGGTGACCCCGGCGTCGGCAAGCTCGTCGAGGTCGAAACCCTCGCCGAGCCGGATCCCGAACCGCACGAGAAGTTCCTGATGACACGGGGTGACGTACGAGCCGGTCACCGCAGGGTCGAGCGTCTCGAAGCACCACGTGTCCGCGGCGACGAGGGCGGGCCGGAATTGCGCAAGCCACCGCGTCTCATGCAGGAACACCCCGGGGTTCGCCGCGAGGTACCGCGCCGGATCGGTGCGGAGCAACCGTCGCCAACCAGTACGTACCAACACCGCGTCGCCGGGTTCGATCGTGCCGAGGTCGGCCCACGTCGCGCATGCCTCGAGGTCGTCGACGGTGATGCGATGGTTGTCACGCACCAACATCTGACCGTCGGGCGCGTGGGACAGCGCGTCGCCACGGTCGTGCGCGACGTAGAACCCGAGCAGGTCGAACAGCAGCCCGCGGGTCACGAGCGGCGGTCCGAACGTCGTGGTGTCGAGGGCACGCGCGCCCTCCGCGAGGTAGGTGGCGAGCGACCGCCCGCCGTAGAGCAGGTCACCCACACCACAATGCGCGAGGCCGTTGACCTTCGCCCCCATGTTGAAGCTGAACCGCACTCGCTCCTCCAGCGAGACAAGCCGGTTCGGACCCCAGGGCCGTTTACGTCCGGTGCCCACGCGGTCGGTGGAGGCGAACCCGCTCCCCCACAGGTCCTGTTGGAAGGTCCGGCCTCCGTAGGCCGGGAAGCCGTCGAAGAACGTCTCGCCCAGGTTGAAGCTGCGCACCTCGACCCGACCATCGAGCAGGCCGAGTGCGGCCATGCGTTTGGCTGCCGTGACCTCGCAATACGTACCGAGGGTGTCTCCGGGGCCGTACGGGGGCACCCACGCGCCGGCCTCGGCCGCGGCCGCGTCCATGGGTTCGTCGTCGATCGCATGCACCGCGGCGACTGTACGTCGCCGTCGTTGGAGAATCATTCTCATTTTGGTTAGAGTGGGAATCACTCTTTACTCAGAATGTAGGTCGCGATGCGCCGGATGTGGCCCGCCCTGCTCACCGCGGCACTCGTCGTCGCCGGCTGTGGCAACGACGACGGTTCGTCGAGTCGGCGGTCGAATCCGCAGGCCATGATGCAGGTCGTTGCCACTACCACCGTCGTCGCCGATTTTGCCCGGGTCATCGGCGGTGTCCGGGTGGGCGTGTACGGAGTGTTGAAGCCCAACGTCGATCCGCACGACTATGAGCCCGCGCCCGCCGATCTCGACGCGATGAAGCGGGCGAAGGTCATCGTGAAGAACGGAGTCGGGCTCGAGCGCTGGCTCGACGACACCATCTCCTCGAGCGGCACCAAGGCTGCGATCATCGACACGAGCGCCGGCATCACCGTTCGCACAAGCAGCGGCAACGAGAAAGCTGATGGCGACCCGCACATCTGGCACGACCCACGGAACGCGAAGGTCATGGTGAGCACGATCGCGCAGGCGTTCACCGCGGCCGACCCCGACGGGGCCGCGACGTACACGGCCAACCTCGCGGCCTACACCATCCGACTCGACACTCTCGACACCGACATCGAGAACCAGGTCGCCACGCTCACGAACCGGAAACTCATCACGAACCACGACGCGTTCGGCTACTTCGTCGACCGCTACGGCCTCGAGTTCATCGGTTCGGTCATCCCCAGCTTCGACACGTCGGCCGAGTTGTCCGCAGCCGAGCTGCGCAGGCTCGTCGACGCGATCAAGAGCCAAGGTGTCAAGGCGGTGTTCTCCGAAAGTTCCCTGCCCGGCAAGACCGCGAAGGCCATTGCCCGCGAAGCCAAGGTCGCAGTAGTCGAGGGTGACGACGCGCTCTATGGTGACGGTCTGGGCAAGGCGGGATCCGACGCCGACACCTATCTCACGATGATGCGCCACAACGCCAGAACGATCGTGACCAACCTGACATGACCACCGCGCTGCACGTCCACGATCTGTGTGTCACCTATGACCGAGAGATCGTGTTGCGCGACGTGCACGCCCTGTTGCATCCCGGCGACTCGGTCGCGCTCATCGGCCCGAACGGCGCCGGAAAATCCACGTTCATCAAGGCCATCCTGGGACTCGTGCCTGCATCGAGCGGGTACGTCGAAGTGCTGGGTACCACGCCGGCCAAGGCCCGGCCGAAGGTGGCATACGTGCCTCAGATCGACCATCTCGACACCCGGTTCCCCGTCTCGGTGCAGCAGGTCGCGCTGATGGGCCGCTACCGCCGCATCGGCTGGTTCCGCCGTCCGTCGAAGGTCGACAAGGCTGCCGCCCTCGACGCGCTCGACGAGGTGGGCATAGCCGACCGCGCGAACGACACGTTCGGCGTGCTGTCGGGTGGCCAACGCCAGCGTGTGCTGATCGCGCGCGCAATCGCGCAAGAAGCCGAGTTGTTGTTGCTCGACGAGCCGTTCAACGGCGTCGACTCGGTCACCCAGGACGTGCTCATCGACGTGCTCGCACGCCTACGGGCGGGCGGCGCCGCAGTGGTCATGGCCACCCACGACATCTCCGTCGCGCACTTGGCGTGTGGCCATGCGTGTCTGCTCAACCGTCGCCAGGTCGCGTTCGGCCGCCTCGACGATGCGCTCACCGCCGACACGTTGAAGGTCACGTACGGGCATCACGCCGTGGTGCTCGCCGAGGGCACCGCGTTGCTCTCCACGCACTGAGTCGGCTCAGGGCCACCGCGAGTGCTCGTGACGATCCGCTTCCTCACCGAACCGTTCACGCCGGGCTACATGCAGCGAGCGTTCGCCATCGCGCTGATCCTGTCGGCGCTCGCCGGCGTGGTAGGTGTGGTCGTGCAACTTCGCCAGCTGTCGTTCATGACCGACGCGCTCACCCATACCGTGTTCCCCGGCGTCGCCATCGCGTTCGTGGCGGGCCAGTCACTCTTCATCGGAGCCCTGGTGGCGGGCACGGCATCCGCGGTGCTCCTCACCATCGCCGCGCGCAGCACCCGAATCGACCATGACGCGTTCATGGCGCTCGTCCTCGCGAGCTTGTTCTCGATCGGCGTCATCGTTGTGTCGCGGAACCGCACCTACTCGGCCGACCTCACGGCGTTGTTGTTCGGACGCGTGCTCGCGGTCAATTCACGCGAGATCCTCGAAACCGCGATCGTCGCCGTCGTCGTACTCGGCATCCTCGCGCTGATGTACAAGGAACTGCTGCTTCGTTCGTTCGACGAGGTAGGCGCCGAAGCGATGGGCTACTCACTTCTGCGCATCGATCTCGTTGTAAACATTCTGGTCGCGCTGGTCGTGGTGGCCGCGGTACGCGCCGTCGGTACGGCGCTCGTAGTCGCGTTGCTCATCACTCCAGCCGCAACCGCACGCCTCGTGTGCGTTCGGCTCGGGAGACTCGTCGTCGCGTCGGTGCTCGTCGCGGCCATCGCCGCGTGGCTCGGCCTCGTCATCAGTTATGACACCTCGGTACACCACGGCGTGCGCCTCGCCGCCGGCGCCACGATCGTCGTTGTGCTCACCGCGATCTTCGCGGCGGTCGCCACCCTGACCGCTGTCCGCTCGCGACGAGTGCGCCGCAGGACTCTGGCCGAAGTCACCTCGTGAGGCACCTTCTCGACCTTTACGACTCGGGCGTCATGCGCCGCGCGCTCATCGAGGCCGTGCTCGTCGGCTCGCTCTGCGGCGCGGTCGGAGCACACGTGGTGCTGCGCCGCCTGCCGTTTTTCACCATCACCGTCGCGCACGCCACGTTCCCCGGCATCGTGCTCGCGAGCATCGTCGGGTTGAGCGAGCTCGCCGGAGGGCTCGCATTCGCATCACTGCTTGTCGTTGCTATCTACCTCACCATGGGCGATCGCAGCCTCGACACGAACACCGCTGTCGGGGTCGCGCTCGCCGGGTCGTTCGGTCTCGGCGTCATGTTGCAGTCCGCGCAGAACGGTTTCACCAAGGACCTTGCGGCGATCCTCGTCGGCTCGGTTCTCACCGTGGATCGCCGCGACCTGCTGACGACCACCGCCGTCGGTCTGGTGGTGCTCGGGTCGTTGGCCGCGACCCACAAGGAGCTCGTGCTCCGTGCCTTCGACCCCGAGGGTGCCGCCGCGCAGGGATACCCGCGAATGCTCGACCTCGGGTTGTTGCTCTGCGTGGGTGCCACCGTGGTGACATCGGTCCCCGCGGTCGGCACGATCCTGTCGGTCGCGTTGTTGAGCGTGCCGGCACTCACCGCACGCCTCGTCACGCGACGGGTGTCCACCGCCATGGTCGCCGGCGCGGCCTACGGCGCGGCGAGCGGGGTGCTCGGCCTCACGGCGTCCGCCCAGTGGGATCTGGCGGCCGGCGCGTCGATCGCGCTCGCGTCCGCGTGGTTGTTCTTCGTGACCTTCGCAGTGGTCAGTGCAACGGGCCGAGTATCTCGGCGTCATGTTCCCCGAGATGCGGCGCCCGCGTGATCGCCCCCGGCGCCGCCTGACACACGAACGGCAGGCCGAGGTGCACCGCCGACCGACCGATCTCGTCGTGATAGATCTCGACCGGAAACCCGCGCGCCACGAAATGTGGGTCGGTGATCACTTCCTCAGGCGAGTACACGATGCCCGCCGCGAGGCCGCAGCGTTGCGCGCCGACAAAGAACTCGTACGCGGGCAATCGCTCGGCGAGAAAGCGCATCGCCTCCCGGCCCGCGTTGAAGATCGCCATGGCCTCGGCGTCGATGCGCAGCTCCGTCATCTGCACCCCACCACGCTCGACGCCCATGTCGAGGAAGAAGCTTTCCGGGTAGGCGTCGCGTAGCCCGAGCTCGCCGAGCCACCGCAGCAGGCTCGCGAACTCGCGCGCCGACCTCGGGGGTACGCCGGTGTGCACCATGCGGCCGTCGGCCGCAGGCGCGATCGACGCGGTCGACAGGTTCACACCGGCGTGACGGCCCGTCATCCGTTGCACGGTGCGCTGCGCGACGAGCCAGTCATATGACGCGGCTTCGGTCGTCACGTTCGCACACGCGTGCATGTTGACGTCGACGAGTTGGCCGACACCGTGCACGGTACGGGCGAGGTACGCGGTGAGTGCCGACGCCACCGCGAACAACGATGCCGTGTGGTAGCCCTGGTTGCCCCCGCCGCGCACCGGCGGTATCGAATGGTCGTCGTAGCCACAACTCCACACGGGGCCACCGGCGAGCACCGTGAGGTCGGTGGCCTGGCGCAGGCCGCCCTCGGCGCGACCGAACGGTGTCACCGACACCCAGATCAGCTCTGGTCGCCGAGCCCGGTGCGGTGCGTCGTCGAGGTAGTGGGCTTCGAGAACGAGATCCGCCGTGTCGACGAGTGCGGCAAAGCGTGGATCGTCGAGTGCGAGCACGACCCCCTTTTTCGAGGTGTTGTAATGCCACCACCACAGGCTTCGCTCGAGACCTGGTTCGTCATCGGCGAATGGTTCGTACCCCCGAGTGTGATGACCACCGGGCGGCTCGACCACGATGACCTCGCCACCGAGGTCGGCCAGCAGCTTGCCTGCGAACGACGCGTACTCCGACGCGACCTCGACAACTCGGATACCACTCAGGGGCCCGGCCTGTGTTGCGATCAGATCACCCCTTCAGCCCGCAACGTGTCGATTTCATCCGACGAGAGCCCCAAAAGGCCTCCGAAGACCGCGTCATTGTGCTGTCCGAGACATGGCGCGCCGTTCTCGATGCGCCAGTCGGTCTCGGAGAAGTGCACCGGCACGCCATCGACGCGCACCTCACCCATCTCGCGATGGCTGACCGTGGGCCACAGTCCCCATGCTGCGGTGTTCTCGTCGTCGTCGATGCGCTCGTGCGGCTTGAGCACCGCAGCCGCCGGAACCCGGCGTGACTGAAGCACGTCGGCGACGACGAACTTGTCGCGCGAACATGTCCACGACGCGATCTCGGCATCGAGCACGTCCTCGTCTCCGAAGCGGTCGCGATCGGGCAGCTGCATGGTGTCGCGCACCGCTGACCAGTCGCGTTCGTCGCGCACCGCGATCGCCAGCCACTCGTCGTCGCCGGCGCACGGATAGATGCCGTGCGGTGCCATCCGCGGGAACTGCGACCGATTCGAGCTCGGCATACCGGCGCGACGCAACGGACGGCCGTTCACCGTGTAGTCGAGCACCACCGGCCCGAGCATCGACGCACCGGCCTCGGTACACGACATGTCGACCCATTGCCCCTCGCCGGTGCGCTGGCGGTGCACCAGCGCAGCAAGGATCGCGACTGCCATGAAATTGCCACCGTGGTGATCCATGTAGCTGAAGCCCCAACCGGCCGACTCCATGTCGGGCAAACCCGACGCGAAGGTCAAGCCGCAACACGCCTGCACGATCGGGCCCCACGTGCGGAACTCGCGATAGGGGCCGCGCTGACCGAAGCCGCAGTTCGACACGTAGATGATGTCGTCGCGCAGGGCTTTCAGTTGCTCGAAGCCGAAACCCCATCGGTCGAGCACCCCGGCCGCGTAGTTCTCCGTCACGACATCGCTGACACGAACGAGCTCACGCAGTAAGTCCTTGCCGCGCTCGGTGCGCAGGTTCAGCGTGATGCCGAGCTTTTCGACGTTGTGGTTCTGGAAGCCACCGCCGAACTCGATGCCGCGACGGTCATCCTTGTAGGGCTCGCCACCACGGAGGATGTCCCAGCGACCCTGATTGGTCGGGTCCTCGATGCGGATCACCTGCGCGCCGAACGCGGCAAGCCACCGCGTGGCGCCCGCGCCCGCGAGCTGGCCGGTGAAGTCGCAGATGCGCAAGTGCGCGAGAGCACGCAATCGGTCGGCCAAGAGCCCCTCCCCTCCGACTCCGAACGGTAGTCGAGCGCCGCCGCCCGCTGATCGGCGTCGATGCGCCCAGCGCCGGTCGGGCCGGGCCGCGGCACTCTGACCTGATCGACCCACCACGGCGCACCCCGGTTCCGGATCCCTCTCGAGGGATCCGGGGCCAAAAGTGTGGGGGCGCAGCGCGAACGGGCATCTACATCGACCCTCGATGCAGGCCGACGCCCAGCGGCCTAACGTCGCGGCCATGACGCTCGCGGCCGACCGCCACTCCTACGCCGACTACGACGACCTGCTCGAGGACTACTACGAACGCGGCTGGACCGACGGGTTTCCCGTCGTGCCGCCCACCGCGGAGAAAGTCGAGCGGTTCCTCGCCACAGCCGGTCTCGCCCCCGACCAAATCCTCGGCTCGGTGCCCACGAGAGCGGTGGTCGTCACGGCTGAGCACGCCGCACTCAACGCGATCATGGCCGGGTGCAAACCCGAGTACTTCCCGGCGGTCGTGGCGGCGGTCCGCGCACACCTCGACGAGTACGGAAACTGCCATTCCACCACCGGCACGTTGTCAGGTGCAGTGCAGACCGTCATCGTCAACGGACCGATCCGCAACGAGCTCGGGGTCGCGTCGGGCCAGGGATGTTTCGGCCCGGGCTTTCGCGCCAACGCGACCATCGGCCGCGCGTTGCGCCTCGTCATCCGCAACGTCTGCCGCGCTATTCCCGGTTTCCTCGATCGTGCGAGCTTCAGCTCACCGATGCGGTACTCGTTCTGCTTCGGCGAGAACGAGGAGGCGAGCGCCTGGGAGCCGTTGCACGTGCAGCGCGGCTACGCGGCCGAGCAGTCCACCGTCACGGTG
>JANMVY010000528.1:0-10792 GCA_031393535.1 Actinomycetes bacterium
AGCGCCGGGTTCGCGAGTACAGCTGCTTGTACGACCCATGGCGAAAAGCCGCCTTGATCCCACAGGCCGTTCAGCATGAACGAGACCATCTCGACCGGATCGAGGCTGATGATGCCGCGCACGTCGAGGTCGGGCGCGTAGACCGACGCGAGCTCGCCGGCCCACAGCGCGCCGTGCCCACCGGACGACAAGCCCCAGATGCCAACGCGGTTCGACGCTGACGCGCCGAGGTACGCGCGTGCGGCGCGGGCCGCGTCGAGCACGCTGTGCGCGGTGCTCGTGCCGTGCATGTATGGATGGCGACCCGGAACGCCAATGCCCTCGAGGTCGGGATAGACGACGACGTAGCCCGCGGCGACCCACGGGATCACTTCGTCTGGTCGATAGCCGTAGTTACTGATCGCGCACTTGTCGCCAAGCCCGAGCGGCGCGTGCACCATGGCGAAGATCGGCCAACCGCCGGCGGGCGCGTTGCCCGCGGGGACGTACATCATGGTGAGTTGTTCTTGCAGGTCGCCGCGCACGCCTATCGATCGGTAGCGAAGAGTTACGCCCGCAGCACCAGTCTGCGCCGACACGACCGAACCCGGCGAACCCGCGGGAGGTGGCGGAGGCGGTGCGCCGGAGCGGGTGAAGTAGCCGAGCAAATCGACCACGAGGTGTGTGGCCATCGACGGATACAGGCCGAGGGTGGCGCCGTTCGTGGGCACGATGCCCGCGTTGGCGACCGTCGCACCGGCGCGGTCAGCGTTGATGTTCGATGACGTCGGCACGGCTCCAACGCCGGAGTAGCCCGTGACGAAGCCGGGCATCGCTGGTTCGGTGAGAGTGAGGTTCGTGAACACGGCGCCGAGGTTTGCGGCGTCGACGCCCGCGGCCGCAGCGTTCACCGTCAAGGTCTTCGCTTGCGTGGCGGGAGCACCGGTGGATCGAGTATCAACGAGCCGCACAGGGTCGACTGCGACGAAAAGTCCGTCGGTACCGGCGCCTGCAGTGCTGTCGGTGAACCAGCCGGCGACGTCGACAACGATGTGGCCGATCGTGGTACCGACGAGTGTGACCGTGCCATTCGCGCCGACAGGCACCATCACAAGGTTGGCCACGGTCTGATCGGCGTGAGTGACGTTCACATTGGAACTCGCACCCGCGATGGTGCTGCCTCCGGTGGGCATGACTTGCATCCACCCGGGAGTGATCGCTGCGGTAAGGGTGACGTTCAACGCGACTGCGCGCACCCCGGTGGCCGGAACGCCGGCTCGGCCGGTGACGGAGATCTGGCGGCCGGTGAGCACCGAGACCACCCCGCCGTCGTTGCGCGTGTCGAGGACACGACCAACGGCAGGGTCGACGGTGCGGTAGCGACCCGTGGTCGCGCCCGCTGCGGGCACGAAGAAACCTGCGAGATCGACGACGAGGTTGGTGGTCATCGAGGTGAAGACGCGCACGTCACCGGCAGTGATGAGCGGCACTATGACGAGGTTCGCGGCGACTTCGCCGATCTCATCGACGTTCGCGTTCGAGGTGCCCGGGCGCGTCGCGCCCGAATAGGCGGTGATGTACCCGAAGGCCTCGGGATCGACGACCGTGACGTTGAGGACAACTGCGGTGGCGTTGGCGGGCACCGTGGTGCCAAGCGGCGCCGTGACCGACGTGTTCGCAGGCACCTTGCCCAGATGGCCACCGAGGGTGGTGCGGGTGTCGAGCAGGCGAGTCGGGTCGACAGGCTCGAACCGCGAGGCGGCGGAGGGCGCGGCGGCCGCCGGGTCAACCGAAACGGTGACGAGCAGGGGACTGATCAATCCCGCGAGCAAGACCAGCGCACCGAGGCGAGAAGGTCGAGGCATGAAAGATGAGGGTACCGCACCCATACACGCGGTCAATAGGTCGCCAACGCCACCGCCGAAAGCATGACGTGCTCCGGCGTCTCAACCGCACGCTGTGTCAAGGGCCAGGCCTTCGGCGCGCCGAGCGCGGGCGGCCCCCATCGTGATGCGGCCTGGACACTTTGCGAGCCTCAATGAGGGTGTTGGCTGATGTCGGGCAACGGAAGGGGACTTGCACCGAGGCCCGCGACGGTGTCTGGGTCGAGCTCGGTGTGGAAGAGCGCATGGAAGCGGTTGATGATGCCGCTGTTGCCCACCGTGAAGCACAGCTCGATCAACTGCTGCGTATCGAAGTGCGCACGCAGTTCGGCGAACAGCTCATCGGAGATCGGCGCCATGCGGGTGCTCGTCTGGGCGAATCGGACGATCGCCGCCTCGTCCGGGGCGTAGATGCCTTCGGGCAAGGGATCGTCGCGAAGGTGCGCGATCTTCTCGTCGGAGAGTCCGACGTCTCGACCGAGACGTATGTGGGTCGGAACTCAATAATGGCAGTCGTTCGCAACGGACGCGGTGAGATAGGCCAGCTCTCGCTGATCTGGGCGGACGTGCGCAGCCGGTGCCGGCTGATTCCCCAGGTGCAGGAACGACTCGAGCATGTCGGGGTGGTTCGCAAGCGCACGAAGCACGTTGATGTCCCGACCAGATCGTTCCCGTAGCCGAAGCAATAGCGACCGGGCCTTCGGGTCGGCATCGGGGTCATCGGGATCAACGAGCGTGATGCGTGCCACCTCTGCAACCTACCGACTCTTCAGGATCGACGGTTGCCTCGTGGCATGGCCAGCGTGTTAGCGGCTACCCCTGAGCAGCGCCGAACTGCCTGGTTACCGGTTCTTCACAATCGAGGGTGTGGTTGGGGTCAGACGCAACGCAGTGCGATGGCGATCTGTGCCGCACGCGATCAATAGCTGCCGGGGCACCTGGATCGTCGATGCAGTCTGGGCTCGGAACCGTTGGGTTGTGGCGCGTGGCGAAGCTGCGGGCGTGCTCAGGTGCCCCTGCTGTTCCCGGTGGGGGCGAGGTCGCGGCCGTGGTCGAGGACGTCGGTGACGAGTTGGTCGATGTCGGGCCGGGTGGTGCGGTGGTTCGTGATGCAGACGCGTATCGCGAACCGGCCGTCGAGGATGGTGTGCGATGGTACGGCTCGGCCGCTTTCTTGCACTCGTAGCAGGATCTCTTCGTTGACCGCGTCCAGTTGCGACGGGTCGGCGTCGGCGGGCGCGTATCGGAAACAGACGATGTTCAGCTCGACCGGCGCAAGACGTTCGAGGGCGGGGTGGGCATCGACCAGCGCGGCGAGGTGTGCGGCTTGGTCGAGGTTCTGTTGGATGATGCGGCCGATGCGGTCGGTGCCGTATTCCTTGAGCGACATCCACACCTTCAGCGCGCGAAAGCCGCGGGACAGCTGCAGACCACGATCGGCGAAGTAGGTGATGTTGTTCGCGACCCCGCGGTCGGTGGCCGTGAGATAGGAGGGGGCCTGACCGAACGTGCGCGTTTGCGCGGCCGAGTGGCGTACAAGGACGCAGGCGACCTCGAAGGGCATGTAGCCCCACTTGTGCAGATCCAGCCCGAGCGAGTCGGCTGTGGATTGCGCGGCGACGAGATGGTGCGCCGCGGGAGCGAGCGCGGCGAGCGCCCCGAAGGCGCCGTCGACGTGCAGCCACAGACCGAATTCGTCCGCGAGCGCACGCAGTGCGGCGATGTCGTCGACCGCACCAGTGTTGACGGTGCCGACGGTGCCGATGATGGCGAACGGAAATGCGCCCGCCTCGAGGTCGTCGATGATACGTCGCCGGCACTCGGCGACATCTATGCGATAGGCGTCGTCGGTCAGGATCCGGCGGAACGCCGAACGTCCGAGACCCATCAACTCGCAGGCCTTGTTGATCCAACTGTGGGTCTCGACGCTCCCATAGACCGTAAGGCGCGGTGCGCCTGCAGCCTGCAAGCCGTGCTCGCGGAGATCGAAGGGGACCTTCTCGTGGCGGGCCACCGCGAGCCCGTTGAGGTTCGCCATCGTCCCGCCGCTGACCAGGATGCCCGAGCTGTCGGCCGGGAACCCCATGAGTTCCGCGATCCAGCCGATGACCTGGCGCTCGACGACCGCGGCCGACTGGTCGTAGCCCGCGAGATGCGGGTTCATGCCCGACGCGAGCAGATCGGCGAGCATCCCGGTGACGGTGCCGTTGCCCATCACCCAACCGAAGAACCCGGGATGGAGGTTGCCGGTCGGGTAAGGGAGCACGTTGGTGCGAAACGACTCGTAGACCTGCTCGAGCGCCATACCCGTCCGGGGCACGGGTTCCGCTTCGAGTGCCCTTCGCACCTCGGCGGGCACGGACTGCCACGCGGGTCGTTCGCGAACCGTGCGGAGGTGGTCGATCATGTCGTCGATCATGCGGTGTCCGAGACGACGTAGCTCATCCCAGTCTTCGGGGTCGAGGGTCTCGTCGGTGTCGCTCATCGCGAGTTCCTGGTGGCCTCGAGTGCCTCGGGGACGCGGGTGAGCGCGCGGGCCAGCGCGGCAAAGTCCTTCGAACCGATCGCGGCGACCGCCGAGCGTTGCACCCGCGCCCAGCTCGGCTCGGCCGCGGCGAGCGCCCGCCGGCCGCGTGCGGTGAGCGACGCCACCTTGGCCCGACCGCGAGGCGCCTCGACGATGCGAACCCAACGCCCATCGACCATCGGGCGGATCGTCCGGTACAACGACGTGCGGTCCATGACCAGCTCCGCGGCCAGCGCGCTGAGCGGTGTCGGTCCGTTGCGTTGTAGCGCGCGACCGATCGCGAACTGGGTGATGGTGAGCCCGCTGCCGAGCATCTCCTGCTCGTAGAACCGGAACAGTGCACGGTGGGCCTTCGCGACCATGGTGCACGCGCAACGCTCGTCCATTCGCCACCATACCGCATTTGTTGATGTGGATACATCATGCATATACATGATGCGTCCACCCTGGACTCTTGGAGGCGCGGGCGGGCGGCACTTCCGGGCCCGCACGCGGCGCGTGCGGGTGCTACGGCGTTCCTTGCGAGGCCGTTCCCGCTGGCCTCGCTGTACCCGAAACGGACCACGGCTAGTGTGCGCGCCATGGACGCTACGGCGCGGTGACCGACACAGGGATGCGACCTGCTGGCGCGCCGCCCGACGGTGTGGGTCCCGTGGCCGATTCGCTCCGCATCGGTGCATTCGGCCGTGCATCGGACGAGCCTTATCACCGCCGCGGTAGCGACGCAGTGCGGTTGGTGGCCGGCGTTTCGCTGTTCCTCGTGATCGCGTCGGGCGCGGCGAAGCCAACCGCGTTCGATCGGGGGCTTTACGACGCGTTCAGGTCGTTACACGGCAACTTCGAGCCGCCCATGCGCGTGCTGCGCGGCCTCGGCACATTGTGGGCAGTCGGGCTCGTGGCTTCGGCGGCGCTCGTCGGACGCCGATGGCGCCTCGCGCGCGATCTGCTGCTCGCTGGTGCGGTCGCTTGGGGACTGGCGAGGCTCAGCGGAGTGCTGTGGATTGACCATGTCGGCCTGCGGCGCGGGTTGCGAGTCCTCACACACCGAGGCCCCTCGCCGAACTTCCCGCTTGTTCGCCTCACGGTGCTCGTTGCCGTGGTCGCGACGGCGAGCCCCTATGTCGGGCGGCCGATGCGACGCGCCGGCCAAATCCTCATCGTGGGTGTCGGCGCGTCCGCGATGTATCTCGGCACCGGCTTCCCCCGAGATATCGCCGGTGGCGCGCTGTTGGGCTGGGCGATCGCGGCCGCAGTCCATCTCGCTTTCGGCTCTCCCGGTGGGCGGCCGACTGCGGTGCAGCTCACTGCGATTCTGCGCACGCTCGGCATCGACGCGACCGATGTCGAGCTGGGCCCCACCCAAGAACCCGACGCCTCGTTGTTCTATGCGCTTTCTGCCGGTGGGCCGATTCGGGTGAAGGTCATCGGCCGCGACGAGGTCGAAGCGCAACTTCTGGCGAAGAGCTCGCGTTTTCTCATCTACCGCGACGCACCAGCGCCCCATCTCAGCCGACTGCACCAAGTCGAGCACGAGGCGTGCATGGCGCTGCTTGCACGCGACGCTGGCGTGGCGGTGCCCGGTGTGTTGTACGTCGGGCGCGTGTCGCGCGGTGCAGTGTTGTTGGTCGAGCGACTGGTTTGCGGCCCGCGATTGGCCGACCTCGCGTCGGAGGACGTCGACGACGACCTTCTTCGACAAATCTGGCAACAGGTCGCCAACTTGCACTCGGCGCACATCAGCCACGGTGCGTTGCATGGTCATCACATCGTCGTTGGCGATTCGCATCCTACGATCGTCGATTTTTCTACGGCATCAGCAGCGTCGTTCGCCCATCGTCGTCCGGGAGACGTCGCGGAGTTGTTGGCCACGACGGCCGCCATCGTCGGCGACGCGCGCGCCGTCGCCGCATGCGCGTCCGTGCTCGAACCAGCTGCGATCTTCGCCTCGCTGGCGCTGCTGCAACCCGCGGCGGTGAGCCGCACCACGCGGAACGCGTTGGCCGACAACCGGAGAACTACCCACAACCGCCTCGAAGAGTTGCGCAGCGAGGCCGCGCGCGTGCTTGAAGCCCGAGTACCCGAGACCCAACAATTGCACCGCGTGCGGTTTTCCAGCTTGCTGATGGCGGTCGGAGGCCTTGTCGCCGTCGCGGTGCCGTTGAGCCAGATCGGCAACGCCAACGACATGTGGACGCTCGTTCGCCACGCAAGCATCGCGTGGGTCACGCTCGCTCTCATTCTCTCACTGGTCACAAACGTGCCGTACGCGATCGCGCTGATCGGCAGCGTCCCTCGTCGCCTCCCGTTCTGGCCAACCACCGAGCTTCAAGTAGCCATGTCCTATTCGAACCTGGCCATTCCAAGTGTTGGGGGACTCGCGCTGCAAGTGCGCTTCTTGCAACGCCAGGGCATCGATCTCTCCTCCGCGCTCGCCGCGGGCGGGGTCCTCAGCATGTTCGGCTCCGCTGCGACCCAGATCGCCATGTTCCTTGCGGCAATCTGGCTCGCGCCCGACTCGTTCCATCTGGACAATCTGCCAGTCAGCGGCATCGTGCGCTCCGTCGGCATCGGTCTGATCGGCATCGCGGTGCTGCTCGGCATTGCGTTTGGCATCGGCCCCGTGCGCCGCTTCGTTCGCGTACCGATCGCCAACGCCGCTCGCACAATCTGGGCGGCGATCAGTTCCGGTCGCCAGCTGGCCCTGATCGTCGGCGGCCACGCGGTGACGAACGTGATGTACGCGTACTGCCTGCTCTGTTGCCTGCGAGCCTTCGGCGGCGCACTGTCGCTTTGGACCCTGCTGGCCATCACTACCGGTGTGACAACGCTCAGCTCGCTCGTGCCGATACCCGGCGGAGCGACCGCCGTCGGATCGCTCGGGCTGTCCGGCGCGATGGCCGCGTTCGGCGTGCCAAACGAGATAGCGGTGTCGGCCGCGCTCACCAACCAGATCGTCGTCAGCTATCTCCCCGCCATTCCCGGATGGTTCGCCACGCGCCACATGCTGCATAACCACTCGCTCTGAGCCACGAACAACTCCTGTACGCGGTCGATGCGTTCGTCCGGGGTGTAGATCGGGTCCGTCATGTTGATCGCGATCGACAAATCCGCGGCCGGTGTGCCCAGACGCCGACCAATTCTGTGGCCCGTCGAAGTTGCGTGTGCACGGGCAGCGGCCGCTCTGGGAGACGGGCGTAACCTGAGCCCTTGGTCAACTGCCCGCCACACCAACGCCGCCATGATTGTCACGCCGATCGCGTCCGCCACCATCGGCACGATCCTGCCGTTCACCCCGCTCGCCGACCGGCTCGGTCGGGATTTGCCGCCACGCGCGGTCAAGGTCGAAGAACCCGTCGGGGGGTGGCGGACCGTCACTCCCCGCGGTGTAGCCGACCGGTTCGCCGCCCGCGGCCCAGGCGTCGAGGACGGGTTGCACGATCCGCCACGCCGCGAGGGCTTCGTCACCGCGGATGAACAGGCTGGTGTCACCGGCTACGGCGTCGAGGAGGAGCAGCTCGTACGCCGAGTAGTCGGCGCCGCCCGCGGCGGTGTCGGTTGCGGTCAACACGATCGGCTCGGTCGACAGCCCGAGCCCGGCCTTCTTCGCGACCGCGCCGATGCTGATCGTCTCGTCCGGGCGTAGCTGGAGCACGATCCAGTTCCCGTCGCCACCTGTGCCGTCATCGCCGAACAGCGACGACGGCGGGGGTCGCAGCTGGAGCGCGATCTCGGTGATGTTCCCGGCGAGACGTTTCCCGCTGCGCAGATAGAACGGCACACCCTGCCACCGCCAGTTGTCGACCTGGAGCCGGATCGCCGCGTACGTCTCGGTTGTCGATGTCGCCTCGATGTTCGGTTCCTCGGTGTAGCCGACGACCGGTTGCCCGGCCTCGGCACCCGCGAAATATTGGCCGCGTATCGCGCATCGTTCGACGTCGCTCAACGGTCGCACCGCGCGCAGCACCTCGACCTTGTGCTCACGCAGCACCTCGGCTTCCCAAATGGCCGGGGGTTCCATGGCCGCCAACGCGAACAGTTGCATCAGATGGTTCTGTAGCATGTCTCGTAGTGCGCCGGCTTTGTCGTAGTACCGCCAGCGACCCTCCAACCCGAGTGTCTCGGCTGCAGTGATCTGCACCTGGGCGATCGAGTTCACGTTCCAGATCGCCTCGATGAACCGGTTCGCCAACCGGAACACCAACAGGTTCTGCACCGTGTCCTTGCCAAGAAAATGGTCGATCCGCAGGATCTGGTCCTCTCGCCAGCGGACCCGCAATGAAGCCTGCAACGCGGCCGCAGAGGTGCTGTCAGCCCCGAACGGTTTCTCGACGACCAACCGTCGCCAGCCGCCACCGTCGTCCGCGTACCCGGCGGCACCGAGCGCGTCGGCCGCCTGAGCGAACAACGACGGCGGCAGCGCCAGGTAGAACAGCACCGGGCCGTGGACGAGATCGCTCAATGCGCCCATATGGGTGACGTCGAGTCCGCCGCACACATACCGGATCGTGCCCGAGATCGCCGCCCACACGGTCTCGTCGACGCCGTCACCGAATCGTTCGACACCGTCGCGAAGGTGCGCGACGAACTGGTCGGTCGACCAGTCATCGATCGCGTAGCCGACGATCGTCGTCGATGTCGCCAATCGGCCCAACGCCATCAGCCGATGAATCGCGGGGAACAACAACCTGCTGGTCAAATCGCCGCTCGCGCCCAAGATGACGATCGTCACGTCGTCGCTCATCAACTCCACCTTCACCTCGTCGTGCACGTAGGACGCCAACGATGCCACAGCCGAGCACTCCGTCATGTCGCGCCCAGGGGCTTGCGGAGACGCCGCCGAACCCGATGCCGTTCAGTCCCGTTGGCCGCGGCTTCGGGCCGGCCCGCGCGTGGACGCGAGGTTGTGCGCCGTGTTGATGAGCGCGACGTGGGTGAAGGCTTGAGGGAAGTTCCCGACCAGTCGCTCGCGGCGCGGGTCGTATTCTTCGGCGAGGAGGCCGACGTCGTTGGCGAGTCCGCACAGTCGTTCGAACAGCGCCAAGCCTTCGGCGCGGCGGCCCTGCAAGATGAGGTTGTCGGCCAACCAGAACGTGCATGGCAAGAACGCGCCTTCGCCGCCGGGCAGGCCATCGACGTCGCCGCGGCTGTCGTCGGCGTAACGCATCACGAATCCGTCGGCGCACAGCCGCTTCTCGATCGCGGCGATCGTGCCGATGACTCGCGGGTCGGTCGCGGGGAGGAACCCGACGAGCGGGATCATGAGCACGCTGGCGTCAAGTCGCGGGTCGCCGAAGGACTGCGTAAACGACGCTTGTGCGGGGTCGTAGCCGTTGGTGCACACCTCGGCGTGGATGTCCGCGCGTAGACGCCTCCACCGGTCACCCGGTCCCGGCAGCGTGAACTGTTCGACCGCCTTGACGGCTCGGTCGGCGGCGACCCACGCCATGACTTTCGAGTGCGTGAAGTGCCGTCGCGGCCCTCGTACTTCCCAGATGCCTTCGTCGGGATCGCGCCAGTGACCTTCAAGGAAGTCCATGAGGGTGGTTTGCAGCGCCCACGCCGAGGGGTCATCGGCGACGCCTGCTCGGCGGGCTTGATGAAGGCAGTCCATGACCTCGCCGTAGACGTCGAGTTGGAACTGCTCGGTCGCTGCGTTCCCCACTCGCACCGGACGCGAGCCCTCGTACCCGGCCAACCAGTCGATGGCGAGCTCGGGCAGGCGCCGTTCCCCGGCGGGGCCGTACAGCGTTTGGATCTGTTCGGGTGCACCGGCCGCGGCACGCAGCAGCCAGTCGCGCCAGGCGACGGCTTCGGCCTTGTAGCCGCCGAGCATCAGCGCGTAGAGGCTGAAGGTGGCGTCACGTAACCAGCAGTACCGGTAGTCCCAGTTTCGGACCCCGCCGATGTCCTCGGGCAGCGATGTCGTCGGCGCCGCGACCAACCCACCTGTGGGACCGTAGGTGAGGGCTTTCAAGGTGATGAGCGACCGGACGACAAGGTCTCGGTGTGCTCCCGTCGTGGTGCACTGATCGGACCACTGCTGCCACCACGCAGTCGCGTCATCGATCGCGCTGGCGGCGTCGATCGATCGGGGCGGGGGTTCATGGGAGCGATGCCAGCTCAGCACGAACGGGATCCGCTCGCCGGCCGCGATGTCGAACTGGGCCACCGTCGACAGGCCCTCGCCGCGTGTCGCCACCGGCGTGCGGAGGTAGAGCGAGTCGGGCCCGGCGACGGCCTGCAACGCTTCGCCGTGCCGGCGCACCCACGGTATCGAACGTCCGTAGTCGAAACGGACGGTGAGATCCATGCGCATGCTCACGCTGCCCGACACGCCCTCGACCAGTCGCACCACGTGTGGGGCCTCACCGCGCACCGGCATGCAATCCACCACGCGCACGAC
>JANMVY010000551.1:0-3273 GCA_031393535.1 Actinomycetes bacterium
CCCGCGGCCTGTGCCGAACTCGAACCGGCCGTCGGCGAGATGGTCGAGCATGGCGACGCGCTCGGCAATACGAGCGGGGTGGTTCACCGGCGCGGTGATGTTCATGATCGCGGAGCCGACGTGGATGTTCTTGGTACGCGCGATCGCGTATGCCATGAACGACTCACTCGCCGACAGGTGCGAGTACTCGTCGAGGAAGTGGTGCTCCGCGGACCACGAGTACTTGAAGCCGGTGCGATCCGCGAGCTCGATGTACTCGAGCTCGTTCTTCATGGTCTCGTGCTCGGAGCGCACCTTGCCGTTACGCCAGTGCTTCGGATGGTACTTGTTGGTGAAGACGCCGAATTCCATGGCCGGGGAGGCTACACGCGCCCTTTGGATACGCGCCCTTTGGACACGCGCCCTTTGGACACGCGCCCTTTCGGTGCCCGGTAGGGTCAGACGGATGCGGCGCAGCGAGACGTTCGACGTGATCATCATTGGGGCTGGGTCGGCCGGTTCGACGCTGGCGGCACGATTGTCGCAGGACCCGGCCCGGCGAGTGCTGCTGGTCGAAGCCGGCGCGGTGACGCGCGATCCTGTTGCCGATCAGCTCTCGAATGTCACGTTCGCGCTCACCACACGCGACTGGGGCATGCAGGCCCAGGCATCACCGGGCCGCATCATTGCGTTTCCGCAGGGTCGCGCGGCCGGCGGCGGTTCCGCGGTGAACGCGGCGCTCGCGTTGCGGCCACTTCCCCCTGACATCGACTCGTGGGCATCGCTGGGCAACCCTGGATGGTCGTGGGCCGATCTGTTGCCCTCACTCATCCGGCTCGAGGCCGATGCTGTCGGGACCGACTCGGTTCACGGGCGGATCGGCCCGATCCCGATCGTGCGCGCGCTCCCCGAGGAGTACACCGCGCAGTCGCGCGCGTTCCTCGACGGTTGTCTCGACGCGGGCCTACCAGAGGTCAGCGACCACAACGATGGGATCGCAACAGGTGTCGGGGCGTTCCCCATGAACCGGCGCGACGGCGAACGCATCTCGACTGCCATCGGCTATCTCGAACCAGCGCAGTTGCGAGCCAACCTCGTCGTGCGCGGCGGCGCGCTCGTTGATCGCGTGGTCATCGAGCGCGGCCACGCGGTCGGGGTGGAGCTCATCGTCGACGGGGCACGCGAGATCGTTCGCGGCGGCGAGGTCGTGGTGAGCGCTGGTGCCATCCAGAGCCCTGCGGTCCTGATGCGTTCGGGTATCGGTCAGGTCTCCGCGCTGCGCGCGCTCGGCATCGAGTCGGTGGCGGATCTCGCTGGTGTGGGCGCGAACCTGATGGAGCATCCAGGTGCGTTCTTGTTCGTGCTGCCCGAGCCCGGGGTGTGCGACACGACCGAGGTCCAGTTCCAGCTGGGCGCACGGACCACTGCGCCGGGCAGTGCCGAACCCAACGATCTGTTGCTCGGCATGATGAGCCATTGGGACCTGCGAGCCACTCCCGACTTCCGCGACGTCGTCGGCGCCGACGTCATCTTTGCGCTGACGTGCGGCGTGCTCGCTCCCCGGTCGCGCGGGTCGGTGCAACTGGCGAGCGACGATCCGACGATGACGCCGCGCATCGATCTCAACCTCTGCCACGATCCGTCCGATGTCTCCCGCCTGGTAGCCGCGCTGCGACTGCAACATCGCATCGCGCGTTCCCCGTCGATGCGCGGCCGCATCCGCGGCTACGCGATGCTCGACGAGGGCGCGTTCGCAACCGACGACGACACCTCGCTCGCCGACTACGTGCGCAACGTGTGCGCACCGTGGTACCACCCGTGTGGCACATGCCGCATGGGTCCGGCCACCGACCCGTACGCAGTGGTCGATGCCGAGCTTCGCGTACGGGGCGTGGAGAACCTGCGCGTGGTCGACGCGTCGATCGTGCCCGTCATCCCGCGGGCCACCACGAACCTCACCGCAATTGCGATCGGTGAACGCGCCGCCGAGCTGTTGGTCGGCTGAGTCACGTACCGGCTCCCCGCCGTCGGCTCACGACGGGTGCTCGGGTGACGTAAAGGCGTTGGGATTAGGGTCGGTTCGTGAGGTCGTTCGATGCTCGTCCACTCGCGGGCATGCACCCGGGTTCCTTTGCGGTCGTCATGGCCACCGGCATCATGGCTGTCGCTGCCGAACAGCAGGAGCTCGACCGGCTGGCCCAGGCGTTGTACGTGGTCGCGCTCGGCGCCTACATCGTGTTGGCGTTGCTGCTCGGTACGCGCATGGCAACACATCGCGGCCGCGTTGTGGCCGATCTCACGAGCCACACGAAAGGGTTCGCGTTCTTGACCGTCGTCGCGGGCACCAACATCTTGGGCAGCGCCTCTGCGTCGATCCACCAATGGTGGGGCTTCGCCGGCGCCTCGTGGTGGGCCGGCGTCGCCTTGTGGGTGGTCATCACCTACACCACCGTCATTTCCGTCGTGCTGCGGCGCGAGAAGCCGGCGCTCGGTGCGGGCATCAACGGCACGTGGTTTCTGCTCGCAGTCTCGACCCAATCGGTCTCCGCGCTGGGCGCGCTGCGCCTCGGGCATGATCCGAACGAGCTCCTTGCGTTCGGATGCATCGCGGCGTTCTTGCTGGGCCTCGTGCTCTACCTGCTTGTCATGTGCCTGGTGTTCCTGCGGTGGGCCTTCCACGCGATCGACCCGAACGACGTCGACCCGACGACCTGGATCGCAGCGGGCGCCATGGCCATCACGACGCTCGCCGGCTCGAACCTGCTCCAGGCGCGGGCGGCATCGCCACGAATCGAGCGACTCGCCTCCGTCATCGAGGCACTCGTGATGCTCTCGTGGGTGACCGCCACGTTCTGGCTGCCGCTGCTGCTCGCGATTGGCATCTGGCGACACGTCGTTCACCGCGTCGCGTTGCGCTACGACCCGTCGTACTGGGCGCTGGTGTTTCCCCTCGCCATGTACGGGGTTGCGACCTTCGCGATGCGAGCTGCAATCGGACCCGACGACCTCGTGTGGCTGCCGCGTGTCATCTTCGTGTTGGCGCTCGGCGTGTGGAGCATGGCGTTCGTCGGCCTCGTGCACCGGGGCGCGCGCGGTATCGCGGCGCGTCGCCGGCGACCCGGTTCGCCGAGCCAGGCGCTGCGCAGCTGACCGCGACTGCCAGCGTGGCGGACGACTCGTTCACCCGCGTACCACGGTGGCCGCTGTGCGACCGCCTTCGACGAGGAACTCGGCTCCGGTGCAGTAGCTCGACTCCTCGCTCGCGAGGAAGAGCACGAGGTCGGCCACTTCCTC
>JANMVY010000569.1:0-3920 GCA_031393535.1 Actinomycetes bacterium
CATCGCCGAAACGCCGCCGTACCGCGTCGTCGCCGATGGTCTGCGATTCCCCGAGGGTCCCGTCGCGTTGGCCGACGGCACCGTGCTCTTCGTCGAGGTGCAGGGCGGCACGCTCAGCCGCGTGCCGACCGGCGGTGGTGCGGTCGAGGTGGTGGCCGAGCTGTGCCCCGGCGGCCACGGCGGCGCAAACGGCGCAGCCGTCGGCCCCGACGGCGCGGTCTACGTGGCCAACAATGGCGGGTTTCACTGGTCGATGCGGCCCGACGGCCGGCTCATGCCCATCAACCCCGCGACCGGTGACAACGTGCCCGCCGACTTCACCGGCGGCTGGATCGACCGCGTCGACCTCGCGACCGGCGATCACCGCGTGCTCTATCGCGAGTGCGACGGCAGCCGCTTCAGCGGCCCGAACGACCTGGTGTTCGACTCGACCGGCGGGTTCTGGTTCACCGATCACGGCAAGGTGCGCGCCGATCGCTGGGAAAAGGGTGCGGTGTACTACGCGGCCGCCGATGGTTCGTCGGTGCAGCGTCGGATCTTCCCGCTGAACGGCCCGAACGGTGTCGGCCTGTCGCCCGACGAGTCGACCTTGTACGTGGCCGAGACCCACACCGGGCGGTTGTGGGCGTTCGACCTCGACCGACCCGGACACCCGCGACCGGTCGAGCGTGGCCATGGTGGCCGGTGTGTTGCGAACACGGTCGGCCATCTCGACTCGCTCGGCGTCGAAGCCGACGGCACGGTTTGTGTCGCGGCGATCAGCCAGGGCGTGCTGGTCGCGGCAGCCGACGGGTCGACGCAGCACTATGTGGCGATGCCCGACTACGCGTGCACCAACATCTGCTTCGGCGGTCCCGACCTGCGCACTGCGTACATCACCCTGTCGGGCTGCGGCCAACTGCTCGCCGTCGAGTGGCCGCGCGCCGGTCTCGCACTCGCGTACTGAACCCCTTCGACGTCACTGTCGACAACCACGCTGAAAGGCCAACCGATGACCCGCCCGGAGCACGACACCGTCGCCGAGATGATCCGCGCCCGCGCCGACGAGCCTGGTATCGCAGTGCGCTTCGAGGATGAGCAATACACCTGGGACGAACACGTCCAGAAGTCCGCGGCGCGCGCCGCGCTCTACCGCTCGATGTGCGCACCCGGCGCCCACATCGGATTCTTGTTCGACAACATCCCCGAGCTGAGCTTCTGGCTCGGCGCCGGTGCGGTCATGGGCGCGCCACTCGTCGGCATCAACCCCACGCGTCAGGGCGCGGAGCTCGCGCGCGACATCACCCATACCGACTGCGCGCTCATCGTCACCGAATCGCGTTCGGTGGGTCTGCTCGAAGGACTCGATCTGGGCATTGATCGTGACCACATCCTCGTGGTCGACTCCCCCGAGTTCACCGAGCGCATCACTCCGTTCGACGGCACGGCACTACCGAGCGGACCGATCACCGGCGACGCGCTGGCGTTGTTGATCTTCACCTCCGGCACGTCCGGCGCACCGAAGGCGGTGATCACCTCGCAAGCTCGGTGGGCCCGCACCGGGCGCATGATCTCGTTGACCCAGGAGCTCACGTCGGCCGATGTCGGCTACATGGCGATGCCCATGTTCCATTCGAACGCGCTGTTCGCCGGATGGTCCCCGATCGTCTACGTCGGTGCGACACTCGCGATGCGACGCAAGTTCAGTGCCTCGGGCTTCCTCCCCGACGTGCGCCGCTATTGCGCCACCTACTTCAACTACGTCGGCAAGCCGCTCACCTACATCCTGGCCACGCCCGAAGCCCCCGACGATCGCGAGCACACGCTGCGCCACGTGTTCGGCAACGAAGCGGCCGAACGCGACATTCACCGCTTCAGTGATCGGTTCGGCGTGCCGGTGCAGGACAACTACGGTTCCACCGAGAGCGGTGCATCGGTGCAGCGCGTCGCCGAGCAGCCCAAAGGGGCGCTCGGGCGCGGACCCGAGGGCACGTTCGTGCTCGACGCCGAGACTCTCGCCGAAAAGCCGCCGGCCGAGTTCGACGCGAACGGGCGGCTGCTCAATCCCGAGGAATGCATCGGCGAGATCGTCAACAAGTTCATCGGGAGCGGCTTCGAGGGGTACTACAAGAACGACGACGCCAACGAGCAACGCATGCGCAACGGTTGGTACTGGACCGGCGACCTCGGCTACCGCGATGCCGAGGGTTGGTTCTACTTCGCGGGTCGCGACTTCGAGTGGCTCCGCGTCGACGGCGAGAACTTCTCGGCCGCGCCGATCGAAGCGATCATCGCCCGCTTCCCCGGTGTCATCTTGAGCGGTGTGTACGCGGTACCCGACGAGGAAGTCGGCGATCAGGTCATGGTCGCGATGCAGATGCATGCGCTCGACGACTTCGACCCCGCCGCGTTCGACGCGTTCCTCGCGCAGCAGAGCGATCTCGGTACGAAGTGGTCGCCTCGGTACGTGCGCATCACAATCGAGCTCCCGATCACCCAGACTTCGAAAGTGTTGAAGCGCCAGCTCCGGGGGCAACGCTGGGAATGCGACGAGCCCGTCTACTGGCGGCCTGCCAAGGGTGCGTCCTTGCAGCCGATGCTGGCTGACGATCGCGCGCAGGTGCGCGCCGCGTTCGCGGCGCGCGAACGGCTCGGTGAGCTCGACAAGATCTAGCCGCGAGCCGCCCGCGCGTCGGCTGCGATCCGCGCACCGAGGCGCGCCAATTGCTGGCTCCCGCCGCCGAACAGGTTCTCGAGCTGTTTCACCCAGATGAAGTAGCGGTGCACCGGGTAGTCGACGTCGGCACCCATGCCCCCGTGCAGGTGCTGGGTGGCGTGCACGACTCGCTGGCCCCCTTCGGCCGCCCAGTACTTGGCGACCTCGACCTGCATGCCGGCGTCGAGCCCTTCGTCGAGACGCCACGCCGCCTGCCACAACGTGACCCGCATCGCGTCGATGTCGATGTACGCGTCGGCGGCACGTATCGCCACGCCTTGATTGGTCGACAACGGGCGCCCGAACTGCGTGCGCTGGCTGGTGTACGCCGCCGCCCTCGCGAGCGCCTCCTCGCACGCACCGAGCGCGACAGCGGCGATCGCCACCGCGACCCGATCAAGGGTCCAGGCGACCACGGTCGCGCCCTCGCCCACCTCACCGATGACCGCGTGGTCATCCACACCGACGCCGTCGAACCGAACCGTCGAGTGGATCTCGCGATTGGTGGTCACCGCATCGGAGTGCGACAGACCCGCGGCCCGCGCATCGACGAGGAACACCGTGAGCCGACCGTCGTCGTGCAATGCAGAAACAACCAACGCGTCGGCCACCCGCATCGCGGGCACTGCAACCTTCACGCCATCGAGCACCCACCGACCACCCGACCGCGAGACACGCACCGACGAGCGATTCGTGACGTTGGCGCCGCGCTCGGCATACGCACCGGTGAGCACCGCATCGCCCGCGGCGACCCGCGGGAGCCATGCCTGCTGCACCGCGGCGCTCGCGAACGCAGCGATCGGCAACGCGCCATAGACGAGCGTGGGCAAGAGCGGGACCGGGGCAACGAATCGGCCCTGCTGCTCGGCCACGATCGCCAAGCCCACCATGGCGAAGCCGATACCACCATGCACGTCGGCGATGGCCACCCCGAGCAGGTTCGCGTCGGCGAGTTGTGCCCACAACGATCGGTCGAAACGTTCGTCACTCGCCTCGACCGCCTTCAACCGTTCGACCGGCGAGCCACCGCGGAAGATCTGCTCGGCGAGGTCGCGCAACGCCGTTTGCTCATCGCTGAACGTGAAGTCCATCGTGCTCCTCAGCGGCTCGTGCGGGTCATGGCGAGACCCATCCACGCGACGATCTCGCGTTGCACCTCGTTCACGCCACCGCCGAACGTGTTGATCTGTGCGGTACGTCCCATCGCCTCGACCGCGCCGTGCAG
>JANMVY010000578.1:0-1961 GCA_031393535.1 Actinomycetes bacterium
CGACCGGCTCGATCTTCTGGCCGACCGGGATCTGCATGTCGCCGATCGGGGCGCCGCGGTCGATGACTCCCGTCGTGCCCGCTCGCCAGCCTTGTACCACGCCACCCGACGGGTCGACCAGGTAGCCCTGGTTGTCGAAATGGAACGCGCCGGCACGGGTGAACAGCGACTCGGTGCCCTGGCGGACCGTGAAGAAGCCGTCGCCCTGAAGCGAGACGTCGGTCGCGTTGCCGGTGAGTTGCGTACCGCCCTGGGTGAACTGGAGATCGGTGGCGGAGATGCGCACACCGAGGCCGATCTGTTGGGGATTGACGCCGCCGCCGAGAGCTCCGCCACCGTTGGAGGCGCCACGGATCAACTGGGACAACGCGTCAGCGAAGATGACACGACTCGACTTGAAGCCGATCGTGTTGACGTTGGCAACGTTGTTGCCGACGACGTCCATCATCGTCTGGTGGCTTCGCAGGCCGGAGACGCCTGCGAACATGGACCGCATCATGGGAATACACCTTTCGTGGGCCCATCCGTGGCGGGTTTGGAACGAGGGCGATCCGTCACCCTCGCAAACGATTACTTGTCAGCGCACCTCGGTCACCGCGGTGACCGGGATCTGTTTGCCGCCGACGGACACGACCCCGGAACCGCCGATGATCTGTGCTGCGTCGACCTTGCCGGTGACGGTCGAGCCGTCGATGGCGGTACCGATCACCGTTTTGCCGACGAGGGACGACGACAGCACCACGCTCTGGAACGAAAGCATCTCGGCTTGCGACTTCTGAAGCTTCTCGAGCAACTCGATGTTGGTGAACTGCGCCGACTGCGAGAGGAACTGCGCGCCGTCCATGGGTTTGGTGGGGTCTTGGTAACGCATCTGGGCGATCATCAACTTCATGAACGCGTCTCGGTCCATGGAGCTGTTGGATGTCGATTTCGTCGGGGCGGTGCTCTTCGGCGTGCCGCCTGGGCCGACGGGCGGTTGGATACCGACCATGTCGTGTCTCCTCAGATCCGGAGGCCGGTGACGGCCTCGACCTCATCGGTGGGTGTCTCGTCGACGTCGAAACCAGCGCGGGCCGTGCCGCGCTTTCGGGTGTCGCCCTGAGGTTGCTGCTCGGGGTTCTCGACGTCGAACTCGCTCAATTGGAAGCCGCTGCGTTCGAGCGCCGCGGCCACCGCTTCGCGTTGTTGGTGCAGCGCGGGCGCGGCGGCACTGTTGGCCGGCTCGAGCCGTACCGTCACCTGGCCTCCTCGTACGGTCAGCTCGACCCGCAACTCGCCGAGGTTCGGCGGATCGAGGCGCAGGGTCAACCGGATCGGACGCCCCGCTTCGGCGCTTGCGCGGGCTGCGGCGACCGCCACGGTGTCGATACGTGAGGGCGCCACGGTCAACGGCGGCGCCGCCGCGTCGCGGACGTCGGTCGCGGCGTGGGGCGCGACCAGCGGCGGCGTCGCACCGCCGGATGAGTCGGCCATGGTGTCGGAGGTGGGCCGATCGGGGGCAGCCTTGGCCGCGGTTGTCGGGCCGGCGGCGACACTCGACCTGTCCGGAGCAGCCTCGGTTGCGGTGACAGGTGTCGACCCGGGTTGGCTGCCCGACGCGGTCGGTGCAGCCGCGGCTCCGGCGGCATCGGGCGACGGTGCGGCGGGCTGGGCAACGGGGGCGGGGGCGCTCGCCGTCGCCACGCCATCGGTCTTCGACACGGCACCGTCGGTCGGCGGCGGGGTGAACGCCGATGCCGGCTCGGTGGTCAGCCCTGCGGCCGTGGCGGGTGCGGCGGGTCGCAGCGCCCCCACGTTCACCGAAAGCACCTCGACCGCGAACGTGGTGTCCGCGGGCGCAGCGGCGCCGGCCGCGGTGGATAGCGCAGCGGCGCCGGCCGCGGTGGATAGCGCAGCGGCGCCGGCCGCGGTGGATAGCGCAGCGGCGCCGGCCGCGGTGGATAGCGCAGCGGCGCCGGCCG
>JANMVY010000189.1:0-1822 GCA_031393535.1 Actinomycetes bacterium
ATCGGCCAACGCATGCACCGTATGCGCGGGACGACCCTTCTTCATGAGGATCGGCGTGATCCACGCGTCGTGCGCGCCGGCGGCGAGCAACGCCGCCATTGCGTAGGCGAGCGTCTCACCGGTCGCGTCGTCGACATTGGCTTCGAGAAGCACGACCGGTTGACCGTGTTCGATTGCCTCGACGCGCGAACCGATCACCACTTGGGTGGTGTTCGGTCGATCATCGAGAACCTTGTCGCCCGCGCCGAAGCCCGACGCCTCGATGCGCATCGCGGGAAGCGCTCCGTAGCTCACCGCGTTCGCGGCGAGGAGCGCGGCACCGGTCGGGGTGGTGAGCTCGACCGGAATGTCGATGCCGTAGGTGGGCACCCCGGTCAGCAGGGCCATGACCGCGGGCGACGGGTTCGGGATGAGACCGTGCGCGCTACGGACCATGCCGCGGCCGGTGGCCACCGCGCTCGCGTGCACCTCGTCGACACCGAGCACCTCGAGCGCCGCGCAGGTACCGACGATGTCGATAATCGCGTCAATGCCACCGACCTCGTGGAAATGCACCTGTGACGGTGGCCGGCGATGCAGCCGCCCTTCGACTTCGGCGAGGGCGTCGAACGTGGCCACGGCCCGACGCGTGATGCGCTCGGGCAGACGGGCCTCGTGCACGAGCCCGACGATGTGGGCCGCAGTGCGGTGCACCACGTGGCTGTCGTGGGCGACCACGCGCACGTTCGTCGCGGCGATGCCGCCACGTAGCACCGGTTCCACGTCGAGGGCCCAACCGTCGACGGGCAGGCGCCGCAACAACGTTCGCACCTCGTCGACATCGGCCCCCGCGTCGATGAGCGCACCAAGCGCCATGTCGCCCGCGATGCCCGAGTAACAGTGGAACCAGGCGAGGCACGTCGTGTCAGCCATGCCGCTGCGCCCTTCCGAGCAGCCGCACGACCGCGCACGCGGCACCGAAACCGTTGTCGATACCCACCACAGTTACCCCCGAGGCGCACGACGCGTGCATTGCCAACAACGCGGTCACACCGCCCAGCGCGGCGCCGTACCCGACGCTCGTGGGCACCGCGATCACCGGAGCCGGCGTGAGACCACCGATCACGCTCGCCAACGCCCCCTCCATTCCTGCGACCACGACCACCGCTTCGGCCGCAACGACGTCGTCGAGCACGGCGAGCAGTCGATGCAGACCGGCAACGCCCACGTCGTCGATGCGATGAGCCTGCACACCGTGCGCACGCAGGGTGATCGCACACTCGTCGGCCACCGGACCGTCGGCGGTGCCCGCGGTGCAGATGGCCACGCGATCGGACCGTAGTGCTGACGGGCGCCACAACAACGTCGCCCCAACCTGCTCGGCGCCCGGGTTCGCCTCGATCGCCATCACGATCTGGTCAGGCGAGCACCGCGTCATCAGCACGGGACCCGCACCCCGCTCGAGGAGCTCGCGCGCGATCTCGGCGCACTGTGCCGGGGTCTTGCCCGGCGCGTACACGGCCTCGGGCATGCCCTGGCGCAGAGAACGATGGTGGTCGATCTTCGCGTGACCGAGATCGACGAACGGCAGCCGACGCAGCGCGACGAGCGCGTCGTCGGGCGTGACGCGACCATCACGGATGTCGTCGATCAACGTGCGCAGGCGATCCTCGTCCACGACACCATCCTCGCGGCCCGCGGCCCGCATCGCAGCATCGACCCTGGCGCGGCTCGACCCGCGCCGTTGCAAAAGTCACCGTGGCCCAGGAAGTGGGCGCTGGTAGCTTCTCGCCTCGGAGGGATGGCAGAGCGGACGAATGCGACGGTCTTGAAAAGCGAGATT
>JANMVY010000608.1:0-1624 GCA_031393535.1 Actinomycetes bacterium
TGGCCGGCGACCTCCCCGTGGCACTCGATCATTGTGGCTTCGTCGATCTGCTGGGCGACACCCGCGCGCTCGACGCGCTGGCCGACGTGCCCAACCTCCACTTGAAGGTCACGACCACGTTGCTCGAACCGGCGCTTCGTGTGGGCATCCCCCCGTCGGGCGGACACCTGAGCACAGGCTTCGGCTTGTGGAAGGGAGTCCCTCATGGGGCAGCAACGCCGGCGGTTCTCGCCGGAGTTCAAGCGTGACGCAGTCGCGTTGGTCCGGAGTTCGGGCCGGCCGATCGCGCAGATCGCCAAGGAGCTCGGGATCGGCGAGTCGAACCTGAGCTACTGGTTGGCCAAGGACCACCAAAAGAGGGTGACCGCCGATCCGGAGCGGTTCGCGGCCGAGGTCGCTGAGTCCGATGAAGTCAAACGTCTGCGCCGCAAGGTCGCGGAACTGGAGGTTGAACGCGAAATCCTGAAACGCTCGATGGTCTTTTGGGTGAAGGAGTCGAACGCGTGAGGGTCTTCGCGTTCGTGCTCCGCCAGAAGGCCGACTTCCCCGTCAAGACCTTGTGTCGGGTGTGTCGCGTTTCAACGTCGGGCTACTACGACTGGGTCGAACGCGACGCGGCCGGGCCGACCGTCGCCCAGGCCGCCGAGGCGGATCTGGTGGAACGGATCCGGCTGGTGCACGCCGAGTCACGCGGCCGTTACGGCGAGCCGCGTGTCACCGAACAACTCGCCCGCGACGGCGTGGTCGTCAACCACAAGCGTGTCGAGCGGCTGATGGCCCGAGCGGGCCTCCGGGGCCGCTGTGGGCGGCGCCGGATGCGCACCACGATCGCCGATCCGACCAAGGTCCCGGCGGCCGATCTCGTCAAACGCCAGTTCAACCGCGACGAGCTCGACCAGCTGTGGATCGGCGACGCGACCTACATCGCGACCGATGAGGGCTGGCTGTTTCTTGCCACCGTCATCGACGCGTGCTCGAGGAGGCTGCTGGGCTGGTCGATCACCGACCATCTCCGCACCGAGCTGTGCCTCGACGCGCTCAGCGCCGCGGTCGGCACGAGGGGCGGGAAACGCAACGTTGCCGGGGTGATCTTCCATTCCGATCACGGCACGCAGTACACGTCCGACGCGTTCGGTGAAGCCTGCACCGACTTCGCGATCACGCAGTCGATGGGCACCGTCGGGGACAGCTACGACAACGCGATGGCCGAGTCCTTCTTCGCCAGCTTCAAACGCGAAGTCGTCGACGGGGAGCACTTCGCGACCCGCGCCGAAGCCAGGGCCGAGACCTTCGCCTGGTGCGTCTGGTACAACACGACAAGGCTGCACACCTCGATCGGGAAACGCCCCCCGATCGAGTACGAAGCACACCTCAACAAGCAGCTGCTTGCAGCATGAACCGTGTCCGGTCGGCGGGGGGATGTTCATACCGCACCGCAGCGAGACACAGAACGTGTCCGTCCCCTACCGTCCCGTGCCGCCCGATGCCGTCGCGTGACCAAACGTGCGCAACTGTCCGCGACGTTGGACAACTGTCCGCGACGTTGACGCAACGGACCGCGTGGATGAGACAAATAGCCGCGCTGATGATGCAACGGACCGCGGGGATGCTACATGAACCGCGC
>JANMVY010000654.1:0-1557 GCA_031393535.1 Actinomycetes bacterium
CGGTTTCGCGCAACATCGCCACGAAATCGGTGCCGAGGAAGTCGGTGACGGTGAACAGCACGCGCGAGCGCGCCCGTCGGAGCACCTCGACGGCTTCGCGGCCCCGAAATCGCGTGTTGATCGGCACGAGCACCGAACCCACCTTGTGCCCCCCGAGCGCGGCGAGGGGCCACTGCCAGATGTTCGGCGCCCACACGGTGAATCGGTCGCCGTGCGCGAGTCCGGCCGCGATGTGCGCGCGAGCCGACGCGTCGATCGCGTCGCCGTACTCACGAAAAGAGAGACGCACGTCGCCATCGACCAAGCCCTCGAGAACGGCATAACGAACGCGACTGTCATCGACGAGCTCGCCGATGGTTGCCCACGGTGCCTCGGTCATGTGGTTCGCTCGTGGTGCGCAACCGCCAGCTCGGGCGGTAACGGCGACGGCTCGGGCAGGACCACGGGGCCGTGCACGCGTGACGGCACGAGGAACGTGGCCCAGCCGTTGATGTTCTTCTGGCCGCGCTGGTTCAGACCGGTGACTTCGATGTCGACGAGTGCGCCGAGTGACTCGCAGACCTGCACGTTGGTGACCGCCGCGGAGATCCAGGTGGTGTCTCCCATGTAGTTGAACGCGCGGAACTCGCCGCGGACGCGGTAGAGCCACGCCTCGTCACCGCACCAGTTCGTGCAGTAGTTGATGAGCCAAGCCCAGCGCATGGGCCCGATGTCGTAGGTCGCCGGCACGCCGACGGCTCGTGCGAGCTCCGGGTCCCAGTGGACGCGCTGCACGATGTCCCACGCGCCGAACTCGTTCTTCGTGTAGAAGCCACGCATCTTCTTGCGGTTCTCGAAACCGAGGCGCAACGGCGGATTGCCGTACCCGAACCAGCCGCCACCCATGTGCATGTTGATGAGGTCGGTGACCGTGAGCGGGCCCTTCACCATGGGGGGGAGTGTGGCACCGACCTCGATGTCTTCGAACCACAACGTTTCGGCGCCCCTGCGGTACTCGTGGTCGTACATCGCTTCGATGTCCGCGAGCTGCTCGTCGGTGTACGACGCCGGCTGGTCCTTCGGCTTCCTCAGTGGCGCGTCACCGAGGTTGTCGGGCTGCACCTTCTTGCGCTCCGCGTGCACGAACCACTTGCGTTGATCGCTCACGACCTCGCCGTGCTGGTTGGCCCACGACAACTTGTTCGTGACGATCACGCTGCGGCCCGCGAACACGGACTGTTTGTCCTCGACGTCGTCCACCACGCTCGTGCGGTCGAGCACGTCGCCGGTCACCACTGGTCGATAGAAGCGCGACTCGTTGCCCGAGTGGAACAGCTGCACGCCACGCAGCGCGCCCTTGGTCTCGCGCGCGAGCGCGTCGGGTACGACCGGCGAACGGTCGTATCCCATCGTGGCCTCGAACCCAGGTGGCGCGATCTGGCACCCCCAACGGGTGCTTGCGCCGTAGGTACGGTCGACGAACAGCGGGTTGTCGTCGCCGTAGCCCTCGCAGAAATGGCGGATCGCGTCAGCGGTGCACTCGGTGTTCCACGGCAGTGTCACGGTGCCGCTGCGCAC
>JANMVY010000664.1:0-2255 GCA_031393535.1 Actinomycetes bacterium
TGATCTGAGAAGCCGCGAGGCGCAGTGTTGCGAGCTCGCGGTCGGCCAACGCGTGCCCACCGGCGTTGGTGCGCGCCCACAGCACGCCCCAGTGCCGCCCGTCGATGTCGAGCGGGATCGCGAGCTCGCACTCGGCGCCAATGGTGTCGAGGTAGCGCGCCTCGACCGTGTCGGTGTCGAGGGAATCGCGGGCGTAGGCGTGTACGACGGCCGCACGAAACGCGCTGGCCGCCGGAAAAGTGTCGAGCGCATGGACGACCCCGGAGCCGTCGGTGACCGCGGCCAGGTCGCCGACGCTGGTCACGACGCGAATGACGCTCTCGCTCTCGTCGTGGCGGCCGATTGCGACGGTGGCCGCGCCGAGTGCGCGACGCACGTGGCCCGCGATGAGCGAAAGCACCTCGTCGACCCGGTCAGCCGCGTGGATTGCCGCGCCGATCGATGTGAGTGCTTCGATGGGCGACTCCTCGCCCGCGCCCACCATGAGGTCGTCGAGTCGGGCGAGCGCGTCGTCGATGCCGTTGACCGGATCTCGGGGTGGTGCCTCGGTGATGCGAGCGGTGACGAGTTGTGCGAGACGTGGGTCGAACGCAAGGCCGGCGAGCGAGCGGACCCGCCCGGCTCGCGAGATCCAATGTGGCGTGCCACCGACCTCGACCGGACCGACCAGTGCGTGCGCCAACGCGACGAGTCGCGCCGCCTGGGGGATGGACTCGCCCGCGAGCCCCCGCGGCGCCCCCGATGCGTCCCATCGCTCGAACTGGTAGCGCACCGCATCGGCGAGCGGGCCGCACGAGGTGACCCGGTCGAGAAGGCTTGCGCCCAGCACCGCGACCGCGACATCGACGTCACCCGAGGGCCGAGCATGCGTGACCAACGCCGCCACCTCGGCGAGCAATGCGCCGCCGAGCGCCGTGGCGAGCTCGGCCGAATCGAGCCCGAGTGCCTCGCTGACGTGATCGACGACAGCGGCCCGCAGCGCAGCCCGCCGTGCGAGCCCGGGATCGTGCAACTCGACGGCGCGGGCGAGCGCGACAACCGAGGCATAGGTGGAGCGATCGAGCGCCCGAGTCCCCGAGGTCGGGGCATCAGCACTCGACGGCTGGTTGGTGCCGAACGCGGGCTGCACCGACAACGTCTCCTCGTATTCGTTCCCTGCCGCGCAGTTGCGCGTCCCATTGATAGCAGTAACTGAGAGGGAGCGAAACGTCATCGGGGCGCGTCGGGCGCGACGCGGGGCCTCGACCGCAAGGCCGATAGCGTGTCCGTCCGTGAGCACTCGCGGTCTGATCCTTGCCGCGCTGCTCTGCGGCATGGCAATCCTCGTCGCGTTTGCTGTACAGGTGGTCCTCATCCGATGAGGTGCCCGTCACGCCCGTGAGCACGCGCAGATCAACCTCAGTGGGCCGGACCGCGCCGATAGGCTCTGACTGATCTTGGAGGTGGTCACCACGGCCGCGAAGTTCGATCTCGTCGTCATCGGTGGTGGCCCGGCCGGGTATGCCACGGCGCTCTACGGCGCGAGCGCGGGGCTCACGATAGCGCTCGTCGAGAAGCAGAAGGTCGGAGGCACGTGCCTTCACCTCGGTTGCATTCCCGCGAAGGAGCTGCTGGAGTCCGCGGCCGTGTACCGCACCGTGCGTAACGCGGCCGAGTTCGGCGTGAACTCGTCCGCTCCCTCGATCGACCTCGCAGTCACCCAGGCGCGCAAGCAGCGCATCATCGATCAGCTCTACGGCGGTCTGACCAGTCTGCTGACGGGCCGCAAGGTCACGATGTTCGACGGCTTCGGCACCTTGTGCGCCGATCGTGTCGTGCGTGTATCGGGTGGGGCCTCCGGCGATACCGAGCTCACCGCCGACGTGATCGTGCTCGCCACCGGGTCGGTTCCCCGGACGATTCCCGGCTTCGAGGTCGACGGCCGCTTCGTCGTCACGAGCGACGAGATGCTCGCCATCGATCGGCTCCCGGCCACCGCGGCGGTGATCGGCGGTGGCGCGATCGGTTGCGAGTTCGCCTCGCTCCTCGCCGACCTGGGCACCAAGGTCACCATTCTCGAGGCGCTGTCGAAGATCCTGCCGGGGTGCGACACCGACGCGACGAAGGCGATCGAACGGGCCTTCAAGAAGAAGGGCATCGACATCTTCACCGGCATCGGTGTGCACGGCCACACGCCGGGCGACACCACCACCACGGTGCACTACGGCGATGACAAGTCGCTCGAGGTCGAACTGGTCTGCGTGTCGGTCGGTCGC
>JANMVY010000667.1:0-6605 GCA_031393535.1 Actinomycetes bacterium
TCCACGAGATCTCGTTGATGATGTTCTCGTCGAGCCCTCGCTTGGGCTTGTAGACGTAGTCGACCTCGTCGTTCCAGCCGAGCTTGTAGCGACCGAGGTCGAGGCCGAGATCTGTAGCTGCCATGGTGAGCACTCCCGGGGCATCGAGGGGGAATTTCTCCTACGTGGATAGTAACAACTCGCCGCGTGCGAGCCACCACAGCGATCGCGCGCGGCCGGCCGGGCGCGGGCACCCGGCCGGTCAGCCGACGAGTGCGGGGGCCAGTTCGCGCCACACGACCAGCGGGTCGGACGCGCCCACGGCCTGGATGCACACGTGGTCGGCGCCCGCCGCGTGGTGCTCGCGCAACCGGGTTGCGACCTGATCGACCGTGCCGTGGGCGACGAGTGCGTCGATCAACTTGTCGCTGCCTCCACCCGCCACGTCGTCGTCGGTGAAGCCGAGCCGCAAGAGGTTGTTCACGTAGTTCGGTAAGCCGAGGTACATCGCGAGATGCGCGCGGCCGGCATCGCGGGCCGCGCTCGCGTCGGCGGTGAGCACGACGGCGTGCTCGACCGCCACGAGCTTGTCGGCACCCACGATCGCCCGCACCTGCGCGGTGTGCTCGGGCGTGACGTTGTATGGATGAATGCCGTCGGTCTTCTCCGCGGCGAGCGCACACATTCGCGGACCGAGCGCACCAATGCACCGACGTGGCGGAACCGTCGGCTCGGCCGCGAAGTACAGCGCCTTGTCCATCGCGTCGAGGTAGGCGCGCATGGTCTCGATGGGCTTCGCGTAGTTGTGCCCGCGCATACCCTCGACCATCGGAGCGTGCGACACGCCGAGACCGAGGAGGAACCGGTCGGGGAACGCCTCGGTGAGAGTCTTGTGCGCTTGCGCCATTGCCATCGCGTCACGCGCGTAGATGTTGGCGATGCCGGTCGCAACGGTGAGACGAGACGTGCCCGACAGCAACAACGCGCTGTGTACGAGCGGGTCCTTGCCCACCGCTTCGGGAATCCAGATCGCGCCATAGCCGAGTGCCTCGACCTCGCGAGCGAGCTCCTGCGCGCGGGCGTTGGGTAGCTGGTCGAACGCGAACGTCCACACGCCGAACGAGCCGATGTCCATGAGAATCCTTCCGCGGGTCGTGACCCGTGATCAATCGATGCGGCGCATCTCTGCGCGATACCGCTTTCCGCGTTGCACGTAGTTCTCGGCGTCGCGCAAGTTCTGCTCGTAACTCGACGCGTTTTCGCGAATCTTCGCCGGCACACCGAGCGCCATCGCGCCGGGTGGCACGACCATGCGGTTGGTGACCACCGCGTTCGCGCCGACCAGTGCTCCTCGCGAGATCACCGCCTCGTGCAGCACCACTGAGGACGTGCCGACGAGGGCGCCGTCCTCGACGGTGCAGCCTTCGAGGTGCGCAAGATGCCCAATGGTGCAGTCGTCGCCGACCACTGTGCGATGGGCCTCGGTGTTGTGCAGCACCGCGCCGTCCTGCACCGACGTGCGCGCGCCGATCACAATGCCCGCGCCGTCGCCGCGCAGCACTGCGTGGGGCCACACTGTCGACTCGGCCCCGATGCGCACGCGCCCGATGACCACCGCATCGGGATGCACGAAGGCGGTGGGGTCGATGTCGGGGGTCACGTCACCCAATGCGTAGATGGCCACGGTCGCTGCTCGCTCAGGACTCGTAGCGGCCGTATCCGCCACGATAGAAGACCAACGGACCGGCGCTGTCGTGCGTGTCGAGGTCGCGGATGCGACCGACCACGATGTCGTGATCGCCGCCTGGCAGAACGTTCTCGATATCGCAGTCGATCCAGGCCAGCGCACCCTCGATGCGCGGCGAACCGGTGCCCTTTGTGCGGGACCACTCGATCGACGCGAACTTGTCGGGGTCCTTGCCCGCGAACACTCGGCAGATGTGTTCCTGGTCGGCACCGAGAATGTTGACGCAAAACGAACCGGTGGCGCGGATTTTCGGCCAACTCGATGACTGGCTGCCCGGGCAGAACAGCACCAGCGGTGGGTCGAGCGACAGCGAGGCGAACGACCCGACAGCGAGGCCGACCGGGACGTCGTCGCTGATCGCGGTGATGACGGTGACGCCGGTGGGAAAATGACCGAGGACCTGACGGTATTTCGCCGCGTCGAACGGCGCCTGGCTCGAACTCACGGAACGCTTCCTCTCCGTACCGCAGTGGTACGACGAATGCCCTGACCGGGGCCCGGCGCAGGCTAGCCGAGCACTACCCGCATGCCCTCGGAGGCCGCGAACACCTCGGCAACACCGAGTTCGGCCGCCCACTCCTTGGCTTCGGCCGCGAGCATGTCGACCTCGTCGTCTTCGTGAGCCGGGTCGTGATGAAAGAGAGCGAGGCGCTTCGCGCCCGACTGGCGGGCGACCTCGATCGCATAGCGCACCGTGCAGTGACCCCACGTGGAGCGCTCGGCGAACTCGTCGGGCGTGTACTGCGCATCGTGGATCAGCAGGTCGACATCGCGGCACAGCTCGAGCACCTCGGGTGCGACGTGTGCGGCGTCGTCAATCGGCTGCTGGTGGTCGCTGATGTAGGTGACCGACCCGCCACCCCACTCGACGCGATACCCGTTCGTGGTACCCATGTGCGGCACGACCCGGGTGTGCACCGTCGCAGTACCGATGCGAAACGTCTCGTTCACGACGTCGTTGAAACACACATCGCCGGCGAGATCCTTGCAGTAGATCGGGAAGTACGGCGGCCGCATGAACGTGGCGAATGCGTCGCCGATCGACACGCCGTCGTGCGGCGGCCCATAGATCTCGAAGCGCGAGCCCTTGCGGTTGATCGGCATGAAAAAGGGCAGGCCTTGCACATGATCCCAATGCAGATGCGTGACGAGCGCATGACCGGAAAACGGCGTGCGGGACGCGCCCAGGGCCTCACCCCAATAGCGCAGACCGGTTCCGAGATCGAAAACGATCGGATCCTCGCCCGCGACCTCGAGGGTCACGCATGAGGTGTTGCCGCCATAGCGCTGATTTGCCGGGCTTGGGCACGGTGTCGATCCGCGCACGCCGTAGAACGTGACTTCGAGCACCCAATCCCCTCATGAGCCATGACACCCGAAGTGCATGGCAACCGCGCGGCCCAAGCTGGTCGACAGTACGACACCAACGCACGAAGGTGAACAGGGTGTGACCGAAATCGCTCGATGCGGCGCGCATGCTCCCTGGGTGGGCGCTCGCGCTCACGGGAGTGAAAACGCACCCTCGAACGACACGGCGAGCCCGTCGGCCACGACGCCACGCGCGACACGTTCGGCCCGGGCGCGATCGTCGGGCCAGCCCATGACCGACGCGAGCGCCGTCTCGGGCACCGTTGACCGTCGGAGCGCGGCCACCAACCGGCCACGTCCCTGACGATCCGATCCCGCAAAGCGTGACTGCGGCGCAGGCACACCCGCCGAGCCGATTGCCGGATCAACGCCGCTGCCCTGCCACGCACACGTCGCACGAATCGGGCAGCTGTCACACCCAGGCGACCGCTTCGTGCACACGAGCGCACCGAGGTCGAGCATCGCCTGGTTCCACCACCACCCACGCCCGACAGGCACAAGCGCATCGGCATGAGCCTGTGCGTCGCGGGCCGACAGCGCACGCCCGCCTTGGCGCGCCAGCACGCGGGCCACGTTCGAGTCGAGCACCGCAACGTCGCGCTCGAACGCGAATGCCAGGATCGCGCGCGCCGTGTACGGGCCCACGCCGGGTAGAGCGAGCAGCCCAGCCAGCGAATCGGGGAACACGCCGCCGTGCTCACGCTCTACCGAAGCAGCTGCCGCCTGCAACAGGACCGCGCGACGGTTGTAGCCGAGCCCTGCCCACGCGTCGACCACGTCGCCCACGGATGCGTTCGCACACACCGACACCACAGGGAACCGTTCGAGGAACGCGTTGTACCTGGGCACGACCCGCACCACTTGTGTCTGTTGCAGCATGGTCTCGCTCACGAGCACGGCCCACGGGTCGCGGGTGCGACGCCACGGCAGGTCGCGTGGCAGCGCCGCGGCCCAAGTGCCGACCGCGGTTCGCAACGATTCGGGTGAGACCATGCCGGTCTCGTTCAGTTGTACGGCTGACTCCCGGTGTGCATGTGGCGATCGAGGTCGTTCTTGAACTGCACCTCGACGAACCGATCGGTGAAATGCCACTGGCCGTCGATGCGCGCCCACTCGTCGACATAGCGGCCGGCCACGAGGAGCTGGAAGGGCTCACCTTCGCGCGGGACCTGCTGGGCCACCGTGTACATCGTGGTCGAGCGCGCGGTACCCGCCGCGACGTCGATGTCGATGACCACGTTGTCGTACATCTCGCGCGTGGCCCGACCTTTGCCCGGATAGGTGATGTTGGTGCGTTCGTACTGGGCTTTGATCTCAGCCTTGCCGGTGAACACCTTGCGCCCGATCATGTCCGCGCCGAAGGTCGCGTGCCGCAACAACTGCCCGACCGTTTCGAAGTCGCCGTCCTCGAGCGCATACCCCATGCGGAAGATCTGTTGCTCGATCTCGCGGTGGGCGAGCAGTAGATCGACCTTGCGTGCCAGATCGAGGGCCGCGGCGTTCGTTTCCGTCATGGCCTCATCGTATCCATGCCTCGTGTTCGCGTTCTCCGAGGCACACCGGGCCACGTAACCTCGACCCATGCCCTCTCCCGATCTCGCCGACGCCGCCGTTGCGGTGAACGTCGCCGCCCAGCTCGTCGACTCCGGCCTCGCGTCGATCGGCTCGGTCGACCGCGACCAGGTGCTCGCCTACGACATCGCCCACGCGGCATCGGCGATCGCCGCGGCTCGCGTGATGCTCGACTACGCGGAACGGGGCGACAGCGAAGCACGGTTGGCGTGCGCGTTCATCGCCGACGCGATCCACGACATCGCGACACGCGTTCTCGGCCGCGAAGACCTGTGGGGGGTCGCCCACGGCGCGCTCGACGCCACGCGTGAGTTCGTGCGTACATACCGGGCACCCTCCTTCGTCGCCTCGCTCGCCGCCGTGGAAGGTCCGCGACATCTCGACGAGTTCTTCGAGCTGGTGCGCGACTCGTTCCGCCGCTTCTCCGACGACAAGATCCGCCCGGTTGCCGAGCACGTGCACCGCTCCAACGCGGACGTACCCGAGGACATCATCTCGGGGCTCGCCGCGCTGGGTGCGTTCGGGCTGTCGATCCCCGAGGAGTACGGCGGCGGGGCGAGCGGTGCGGCAAACGACTACCTCGCAATGGTGGTGGCCACCGAGGAGCTGTCGCGTGGCTCGCTCGGCATCGGCGGTTCGCTCATTACACGCCCCGAGATACTCACCCGCGCGCTCGTGCGCGGCGGCACGTCGGCACAGAAGTCGCGCTGGCTGCCCGCGCTCGCCAGTGGTGACACGTTGGTCGCGGTCGCGGTCACCGAACCCGACTACGGCAGCGACGTCGCGGGTGTGCGTGTTTCGGCGACCCGCCACGGTGATGGTTGGCTGATCAACGGCACCAAGACATGGTGCACGTTCGCCGCACGCGCCGACGTGTTGATGTTGCTCGCGCGCACCGATCCGACGACCACCGACCACAAGGGTCTCTCCTGCTTCATCGTGCCCAAGCCTCGCGGCGACGGGCACGGCTTCGCGTTCACCCAGGCTGCGGGCGACGACGGTGGCGCGCCCGGCGGCGCACGCGTCGAGGGACGGGCCATCGACACCATCGGGTACCGCGGAATGCACTCCTACGAGATCGCCTTCGACAGATGGTGGGTCTCTCATGACAACCTCATCGGCGGCGACCACGGCATCGGCCGGGGGTTCTACCTGCAGATGGAAGGCTTCGAGAACGGCCGGCTTCAGACCGCTGCGCGCGCAGTCGGGCTCATGCAGGCCGCGTACGAAGCGGCGCGCGCGTACGCGGCCGATCGCGTGGTGTTCGGCACGCCGATCGCGGAGTACGAACTGACCAGGGCCAAGCTCGGTCGCATGTCCTTCGTCATCACCGGCGCACGGCAGTTCGCCTACCACGTCTCGGAGTTGATGTCGCGGGGTAACGGCGCGCTCGAGGCTTCGATGGTCAAGGCCTACGTGTGCCGCGCCGCGGAGTGGGTCACGCGCGAAGCGCTCCAGATCCACGGCGGCATGGGGTACGCCGAGGAATACGCGGTCAGCCGGTATTTCGTCGATGCGCGGGTGTTGTCCATCTTCGAGGGCGCAGACGAGACGCTGTGCCTCAAGGTGATCGCACGCCGCCTGCTCGAGTCGCGAGTCTGACCGAGCCCTGCGCTCAGCTACGCCGCAGCCCGGCCCGTTCGCCCCGCGAAACGAACTTCGCCGCCATCTTCCGCGATGCCTCGTCGATCATCTCGCCATCGAAGAGCACCGCGCCGCGACCGTCGGAGCCGGTCGACTGCGCGTAGGCGTCGAGCATGCGACACGCACGCCCGTACTGCTCGAGCGTTGGAGAGAACAGCTCGTTGATCACCGCGATCTGATCGGGATGCAACGCCCACTTGCCGTCGTAGCCCAACACGCGGACCCGCTGCGTGTAGTCGCGTAAGCCCGCGAGATCGCGAATGCGGAAGTACGGGCCGTCGATCACCTGAACCCC
>JANMVY010000677.1:0-12578 GCA_031393535.1 Actinomycetes bacterium
CGACCGGTTCCCCGAGATCAAGTTCTATTTCGCCGAGGCCAACGCGAGCTGGTTACCGTCGACCATGTTCTTCATGAACGACAACCACAAGATCTTCTCCTCCGCGTTCGGCGGTCGCAAGATGGATCTCACACCGAGCGAGTACGTCGCGAAGCATTGCTTCTTCTCGATCATCCGCGACCCGTTGACGGTCGACATGGTCGACTTGTTGCCGATCGACAACGTCATGTGGGGCACCGACTTCCCGCACTCGGTCGGCTCGTTCCCCAATTCGCAGGCCTTCCTCGACGAGACCTTCGCAGGGAAGGACGACCTCCGGCGCAAGCTCACACTCGAGAACCCAGCGGCCTATTTCAAACTCGACCTGTCGAAAGCCATCACCGAGACCCCCGCCGTGGCCTGAAGCCACGACGGGAGTCCCTCGACCGCCGAGCGGCGAGGAGGACATCGGCACGCGCCGACCCGAGGCCGACGGGATATTTCAGCAGGCCGACGGGATATTTCAGCGCTTGGCCAACGCGTCGCGGATCTCCGTCAGCAGATCTACCTCGCTCGGCCCGGCGGGCGCGGCTTCGGCCCTCGGCTTCTTCATCTTGTTCACAGCCTTCACGACCATGAAGATGACGAACGCGATGATGAGGAAGTTTATGATCGTCGTGATGAAGGTGCCGATGAAGATCTGGTGCTCGTAGGCATCCTTGAGTCCGACGTACTTGTCGGTGACCGCCTTCATTGCGTCACCCTCGAGCTTGTCGCCCCAATGGATGCTGATCGCGGCGAAGCTCGGCTGGCCGAAGATCGCACCGATGATCTGCATGAGCACGTCGTTCACGAGCGAGGTGACCACCGCGCCGAACGCCGCGCCGAGGATGACGCCGATGGCCAACTCGAGCGCACTGCCTTGGGAGATGAACTCCTTGAACTCTTTGATCATTTTGGCTTCGTTCCTTTGTTCTGACCCGAGCGAGTGCCACGGGCCTCGCGGTGTTGACGCATCCGCCCCGGTGGACGTCGGCGCATCATTGCGGGCCTGACGGGGACGCGGCAAGAGTCACGACATCCGGGCGGATCTCGTGCCGGCGACGCGTGGTCCTGAGTGAGCGCGGCTGATCCACTACTCTCCCGAAGTTCGAGCACGCGGGAGGGGCGCCATGTCCGAGCCGACCATCGAGAACTACTACGTCGAAGACCGCACGTTCCCGCCGACGCCGGCGTTCGCCGCGCAGGCGAATGTGCGCGATCGAGCGCTCTACGACGAGGCCGCAGCTGACTACGAGGCGTTCTGGGCCCGCCAGGCGCGCGACCTGCTCACGTGGGACACCGATTTCCACACCACTCTCGAATGGGAGCTGCCGTTCGCCAAGTGGTTCCTCGGAGGCTCGTTGAACGTCGCGGCCAACTGCATCGACCGTCACGTGGCCGCCGGTCGCGGCGACAAGATCGCGTACTTCTGGGAAGGCGAGCCGGGCGACACGCGCATTCTCACCTACGCGGACTTGCTCCGTGAGGTGTGCAAGTTCGCGAACGTGTTGAAGTCGCTCGGCCTGCAACGGGGTGATCGTGCGGCGATCTACATGCCGATGATCCCGGAGTTGCCCGTGGCGATGCTTGCGTGTGCGCGCCTGGGCGTGGCTCACAGCGTCATCTTCGGTGGGTTCTCGCCTGACGCCATCAGCGACCGCTGCAACGACGCCGACGCCCGCGTCATCGTCACCGCCGACGCGGGCTACCGCCGGGGCGTGCCATCGTTGCTCAAGCCGAACGTCGACGAGGCGCTCGTGCACGCGCCCACTGTCGAAAACGTCGTCGTGGTGAATCGGTGCGGCGCCGACGTCGCGATGGTGGCAGGTCGCGATCATTGGTGGCACGACCTCATGGCCACGGCGTCGGAGTCCTGTCCGGCTGAGCCGATGGACAGTGAACAACTCCTGTACCTGCTCTACACCTCGGGCACCACGGCGAAGCCCAAGGGCATCATGCACACCACGGGTGGGTACCTCACCCAGGTCGCGTTCACGCACCGCGCCGTGTTCGACCTCAAGCCCGACACCGACATCTACTGGTGCGCGGCCGACATCGGCTGGGTCACCGGCCACAGCTACATCGTGTACGGCCCGCTCGCGAACGGCGCGACCTCCGTCATCTACGAAGGCACCCCTGACACACCGCGGCCCGAGTTCCGCATCGGCCCCCAAGCCTCATGGCCGAAAGACCGCCTCTGGGACATCATCCAGCGCTATGGGGTGACGCAGCTCTACACCGCACCCACCGCGATTCGTACGTTCATGAAGTGGGGCGCGCCCGAGACCCGACGCCATGATTTGTCGTCGCTGCGCGTGCTCGGTACCGTCGGCGAGCCCATCAACCCCGAAGCATGGATGTGGTACCACGAGCACATCGGCGCGACCCGGTGCCCGATTGTCGATACGTGGTGGCAGACCGAGACGGGCGGCCACATGATCACGCCGCTCCCCGGGGTCACGGTCACCAAGCCGGGTTCGGCCACGCACGCGATCCCCGGTGTGTTTGCCGAGCTGGTCGACGATCTCGGCCACATCGTCGAACGTGGTGGCGGGTACCTCACCATCACGCGGCCCTGGCCGGCGATGATGCGCGGCATCTGGGGCGACCCTGAGCGGTACCACGACACCTATTGGAGCCGCTTCCCTGGCCGCTACTTCGCGGGCGATGGGGCCAAGCTCGACGACGACGGGTACCTCTGGCTCCTCGGCCGTGTCGACGACGTGATGAACGTCGCCGGGCACCGCATCTCCACCACCGAAGTCGAATCCGCGCTCGTCGACCACCCGGCGGTTGCCGAGGCCGCGGTGGTCGGCGCGACCGACGATCTCACCGGGCAGGCGATCATCGGGTACGTCATCCTCCGCGCCAGTCACGAGCCGAGCGACGAGCTCCGCGAGGAGATCCGCCAACACGTCGCGAAGAAGCTCGGCCCGATCGCGCGACCGAAGGCCGTCGTGCTCGTGCCCGACCTGCCGAAGACCCGCAGTGGCAAGATCATGCGCCGCCTACTGCGCGACGTCGCCGAGGGCCGTCACCTGGGCGACACGACCACGCTCGCTGACGCCTCGGTCGTCGACGAGATCCGTAACCGCGCGGTCGTCGCGCCCCAGGAGGACTGACCTGAGCGCCATCCCGACCCATTGGCTGTGGCGTGACGGTCCTGTCGACGCCGGCCCGGCGGTCATTTTCGACATGGACGGCGTGTTGGCGGACGCATCGCAGCGCCAGCATTTCCTCGACGGACCCTTCCAGTACTGGGAGAAGTTCTTCGCCGCGTGTGGCGCGGATGACCCCATCGCCGAAGCGCTCGAGCTCGCCCGTCTGCTCGACCCCGCCCTCGCGGTGATCTTGTTGACCGCTCGGCCGATCCGGGTACGTGCGCAGACCGTCGATTGGCTCGGCCGTCACCCGGTGCGCTGGGACCTGCTCGTCATGCGCGATGAGGATGATTGGACGAGCTCGCACACGTTCAAGCGCAACGAGTTGCGCGACCTGCAACGGCGCGGGTTCGAGATCCGCCTTGCGATCGACGACGACCCGCGCAACGTCGAGATGTACCGCAAGGTCGATGTCCCGGCGCTCTACTTCCACAGCGGCTACTACGACTGAACCGCCGCGGCCCGGGTGGCCTCGCTTTGGTGCCTTGCCTCCAATGCCACAGGCTTTCGCCCGGCTTTCGTCGGCGAACGGCACGCTCTGACGTAGCGTTCACTCGTCACGAGTCATCGTGAGAAAGGTGACGAACGAAACCTATGAAGAACTACGGAAAGACCGCCGTCCTGCTCGCCGCGCTGGGCGGCCTGTTCGTCGTGCTCGGCGGCGCCTTCTTCGGCAAGAGCGGGCTCTACATCGGCCTGGTGCTCGGCCTCGTCATGGTCGGCGGCTCCTACTGGTTCAGCGACAAGCTGGCCATCGCCTCGGCACGTGCCGTCGAGGTGTCGCACGCCCAGGCCCCCGAATACCACGACATCGTCACCGATCTTGCGCAACGGGCCGGGCTGCCCATGCCCCGCCTGTTCATCGCACCGTCCGACCAACCGAACGCGTTCGCCACCGGGCGCAACCCGAAACACGCCGCGGTGTGTGTCAACCAGGGCCTCTTGCAGCTCATGTCATGGGACGAGGTGCGTGGCGTGCTCGCCCACGAGCTCACCCATATCCGCAATCGAGACATCCTCACCGGTTCCATCGCGGCCGCGGTCGGCATGGCCATCACGTTCGCGGCCCGCATGGCAATGTGGGGCGCCATCTTCAGCGGGGGCGGTCGTGATCGCGATCGCGACAACAACCCGATCGTACTCCTCGCCACTGCCATCCTGGCGCCGATAGCTGCCATGGTCATCCAGATGGCCATCAGCCGCAGCCGCGAGTACCAGGCCGACGCCGGAGCCGCGCGCCTCATCGGTGACGGCGAACCGCTTGCCCGCGCCTTGTTGCGCCTCGAGGCGTATTCGGGGCGCATCCCCGCCGACGTGAACCCGAGCCAGGCATCGAACTACATCGTGAATCCGCTCAACGGCAAGAAGGTGGTGTTCGGGAACCTGTTCTCGACCCACCCGCCGGTCGAAGAACGTGTCGCACGGTTACGCAAAGGCACGTGGCGCTGAGCCTCGGCCACGCCTGCAGCCGCTCTCGCTCAGTCGCGGAAGTTCTCGAACTGCAGCGGAATGGCGAAGTCGTGCTCGCGGAGCGCGGCGATCACGTCCTGCAGGTCGTCGCGCTTCTTCCCGGTCACGCGAACCTGGTCACCCTGGGTCTGTGATTGGATACCTTTCAGCCCCAGCGTCTTCAAGTGGCTGTTGATGGCCTTGGCCTTGTCGGACGAGATACCGGCCTGCAGCTTGACCACTTGGCGAGCGGTGCCCTTCGACGCCTCTTCGATCTTGCCGTAGTCGAGCACCTTCAGCGACACCTTGCGCTTGACCATCTTTTCTTCGAGCACTTGGCGCGCCGCGGCGAGACGGTCCTCGCTGACCGATGCAAGGGTGATGGTGTCGGAGCTGAGCTCGATCGAGGTGTTCGTGTCCTTGAAGTCGAAGCGGGTCGCGATCTCGCGCGCCGACTGATCGACCGCGTTGCGCAGTTCCTGCATGTCGATCTGGGACACCACGTCGAAGGAAGGCATGCGTGGAACGTAGCGCGTAGGAGCCTGCGGGTGAGAACGCTGCTCGGTGCTCAGCTTCCGCCGACGGCGAGCGCGCGTATCGCATGCGCGAACGCGTCAGCGCGTTCGCGATAATCGCGGTACACACCGAAGCTCGGGGCGGCGGGCGACAGCAACACCACACCCTTCGGCCGCGCCCACGTGAACGCGACCTCGACCGCGTGCGTGAGGTCCTCTGCCGCGACCACCTGGACCGAGGCCGCCAGCGCGGTCGCCGCCAGCTCGCGACGGATGCGTTCGCCCGACGCCGGAATGGTCACGACGAGCAATGGCGTGTCGCGGTTCGCGAGACCATGACCGAGGGCCCGATAATCGATACCGCGGTCGTGGCCCCCGACTATTACGGCTGTGCGCTCGGATGCGAACGTGTCGATGGCGCGCAAGGTCGCCAGGACGTTGGTCGACAAGCTGTCGTCGACGAACTCGACACCGTCGATCGAACCCACGGTTTGCAACCGATGGTCGAGCCCCGGAAAATCGGCCGCGGCGTCGGCGAGCGCCCGGTCGTCGGCCTCGAAGCCGAGCGCCGCGAGGCACCGGCCGGCGATCTCGGCGTTGTCGAGGTTGTGGTCGCCCCGGGCTCCGAACGATCGATGCCAACTGGCGCGGCGCGCGGGGTCACTTTGCACCCACTCGACCTCGGGTCCGAGCAACGCGGCCCGCTCGACCAGCGCCGGGCTCGCTCCGCTCGCAATCGTGCGAACCGCACCAGGTTGCGCGCACAACGACAGCTTGTCCGCGTAGTACTGCTCGACCGACCCGTGCCAGTCGAGATGATCGGGATGCAACGAGGTGACTGCCACAAGGCGAGGAGAAACCGCAACATCGGTCGCCTGGTAGCTCGACATCTCGATCACCCAGTACCGCGGCCGAACTTTCGCAAGCTCGGGGTCATAGGGCGGGCGCCCGATGTTGCCGCACACCATGGCCGGATGGCCGAGGCGCTCGAGAAGGTGTCCGAGCATGGCCGACGTGGTGCTCTTGCCCTTGGTACCCGTCACCGCGACCACGCGATCGAGCGGCGCCGATTGCAACCACAGCCCCACGCCGCCGAGTACCGGCACCCCGGCACGTTCGAGCATGTCGATCGCAGGCCTGCGGCGACTGATGCCCGGCGACTTCACGACCACGTCGCAGCGCAGCAACGCGTCGAGACCGCCACGATCGGGGGCGAGCACGTCGCGCCCGTCATGGGAGGTCTTCACGTCGTCGACCCGTACCACCTCCGCGTCGAGGGTGGCCAGCATGCGAAGGTTCGCGTCGCCCTCCACGCCGAGCCCCCACACGCCGACGCGCGCGCCCCGGAGATCAGCCCACGAAATGGCGTGGCGCATATGACTGCGGGATGTGGTGCGGGCCGATGGGCGCGAACAACGCGTCGATCTCGGCGTGGGACACGGGGGCGTCGTGTAGCTCCTTTGCGAGCGTGGTGAGGTTTGACTGGCCGGCGCGGTCGGGTCGAGCTGCCGCGAGTTGCACCGCGGCGCGGCACTCGCCCCGTTCCCCTACGCACTCGAACGGCTTTGGTGCGTCACCCAGTTCGAGGAGTGTGCGGAAGGTGGCGATGGTTTCGGTATTGGTGAGCGGCTCGCGCCCCCCAAATACCTGGGCGAGTGCCGCAGCCGACATGAACGGCGCAAGGATCAAGTCGATGAAGCAGCACTTGTCGCAGGTGCCGCACCATGTGGCACTGCGTTGCGCAGCATCGAGATGGAACGAGCGGTTGCAACTGCGAAACACCGGGTGATACGCGGTCAGGGCGGCAAAGGTTCGAGCGATCGCGAGCTCGGACGTGGGCCGCAGGAGCGAGAAATAGTCGGGGCCATCGGCGAAGTTGTCGGCCAGTGCGCCCCGCAACAGCGTCTCGAACGTCGCGCTCTTCGAGTACTGATGATTCACCGAGCGCCCGTCGACCGCGAGGGTGCCCGACGACGCCGACCACTCGTTCGACATCACCACGGCGCCACGACCATGGAGCACTGCGACCAGGATTGCGATCGCCGACAAGATGCCGGTGACGGGTACATGCCCGTTGCGGAACCCGAGCTCGCGCGAACGAAGGATCGCGGGGTCGAGCTCGCGCTCGGCGCGCAGAATCGATAGGCCAGTGACGGCCGCGCCGGCTTCGATCGGCGCGAAGCGGTCGCCGAGGCGACTGAGCACGAACAGCGCGGTGTCGCCGTGACGTTCGCGGACCGCCTCGACCGTGACGATCGAATCGATTCCGCCGCCGAACGGTACGAGCGGTCGCGTTGGAGAGACGCCGGTGGACACCGGAGACGGCGCGGCAGTGTGGTGGCGGAACGTGAGCCCGCGCAGATCGACGCCGTTGCGATAGGCGTACTCGCCGAGACCGTCGACGTAGAACGCCTGCAGCATCGCGAGTTCGGCCACGGTGAGCACATGCGCCCCGAGGTCGATGACCGGGGGCGCCGCCGCCTTGTAGTACGAGATTCCCGCCAAGAGGAACACGAGTCGCGCCGCGGCGGTCGCCGCTGCGAGGTCGGCCCCGGGTGCCGGAGCGAACCGCACTTCTTCGGCGAAGGTCAGATCGTCGAGGCGGTAGCGGCACACGAGACGACCGGCCGCGAGATCGAGCTCGAAGCTGTCGTAGGTGAACGAGGCGATGGTCGTCGGGTCGAACGTGGCGGCGGCGTTCGATGTCACCGCGCGATCTGTCACCGTGGCCTCCGGCGCGTGCGGCGGGGTGTGTGTGGTGGGCCGGGGAGGATTCGAACCTCCGTAGGCGATGCCGACGGGTTTACAGCCCGCTCCCTTTGGCCACTCGGGCACCGACCCAGGAGCCCTGAGGATAGCAAGGCCCCGTCGCCTTCCCGCCACCGCAATCTCGGGCGACGGCTCAGAGCATCCGCTGCATGACGACGACGTCGAGCCACCTGTGGAACTTGCGTCCGACCTCGCGCTCGATGCCGACGAGCTCGAAGCCGGCCGAACGGTGCAGGCCTATCGACGCCTCGTGGCCACCCACAATGCGGGCCATCATCGTGTGGAACCCGCGGCTGCGCGCCGCGTCGACGATTCCCGCCAACAAAAGCTTGCCCACGCCCCGGCCCTGGTGGACGCGGGCGACATAGACGGAGTCCTCCACGGTCGTTCGATACGCGGGGCGGTCTCGGTACGACGACAGCGAGGCGAACCCGGACACGTCGCCGGCTTCCTCGGCCACGAGCACTGCGAGGGCACCCAACCGGGAGGTGAGCCACTCCTGCTGGTCCTCGAGGGTGCGGGGCACGATGTCGAACGTGTGGGTGGTCTCGGTGACCTCGAGGTTGTAGATCGAGCGGATCGCCTCTGCGTCAGCGATGGTGGCCAGCCGGGTGCGCACCGCGGGCACGCTAGCGGCGCACCGCTCGGGCGTCGGCGGTTTGCGGCCACTCAGGCCGCGACGCCGACCCGGCGGTTGGTGTTCGTGGCCACCGGCTCGACCACCGCCATCTCGCCGGCCAGCGCTTCTACACGTGCCCAGGTGGCGATCTCCTCGTCGTCGGTGAGGAAGATGATCTGTTGTTCGCGGGAGCGCTCGACGAGCAACTCGAGCAAGGCCGGCCGCTCTTCACGGGCGATCTCCCGGAAGGCATCGTCGAGCACGAGGGGCAGGCACTCGCCGCCGGTGGCTTCGCGGCGGAGCCCTTCGAGACGGCTACGGAGGAGCTTCGCGTGGCTCGACTCGACCTCGGCGTGGCCACCGCCGCGCAAGACGTCGACATCGCGGCGGTGGCCGAGGGCCCACGACGCGTCCAGGTCGACGCCGAGGATCGCCACGAAGGCGGCTTTCGCCTGCGTGGCGGCCGCCGCCGCCTCCATCAGCCGCCGACGTTGGCGGTCGTCGGCGAGGAGTCCATCGACCCGCTGAAGGTGAAACCCGAGGTACGACTGCGCCCCGGCCGCGTTGAGCGCTTCCTTCTCTGCGACCTCTGCCGCTTCGACGCGACGATTGTGGCGCAGCGACAACGCGGCGACGAGTGCCGACACGATCACGAGCGCCCCGGCCGTCGGGCGGCTCCCGCTCAGCGCCCCACCGAGCGCGGCGAGCGCGAGGGCGGTGGCCACACCGAACGTGATACGGCGAGTGCGTTCGGCGCGGTGCTGCTCGGCGATGAAGGCGGTGTGGCGGTCCTCGACCGCCTGCACGATCGCCGCGTCCTCTGGTTGGGTCCCTGTTTCGTCGGCGACCTCGCGGAGTTCCGCCTCGGTGCGGATCGCGCATTCGGCCCGCGGCCATAGCGCGGCGGGGTCGCACGAAGCAAGCAGGGCGAGCAACTGATCGGTTTGTCCACTCGCCCGCAGCTCGCCCGCTCCGAGCCGCACGAGATGGCGGGCCGATCGAGGGGTGAGCCCTGCTCGCGCCAAGAGGTCGATCTCGCCGGCCTGGTTGCGGAACCGGTCACTGACGTCTTTGGCCGTGTCGACACTGATCACCCGGTGATGGGAGTTGATCGGCCGGAAGATCGCGAACTGGTGCCCGCTGTCGGCCACGATCTCCGCGTGCACGCCGGCGCGGGTTGCGCCGAGTGCCCCGACGAGCTCGTTGACGATCCCGTCGCGCTCGATCTGACCGACGCCGCTGATGACTGTGAGCCGTGGGTGGAAGTCGAGCGCGTAGCTCGCCCCGCCCCCTTCGATGACCAATCGTTCGTATCGCACGATCGAGGCATCGGCGCCGCGCGGGCGCACCTTGAGCCGAAATACCTACGTCCGATGGCCTACTCGGGGGCGCGTGGCCGCAGCGGGTTGGGGAACGCGGTCGTCGCGTGGCATCATTGTCGCCCGTGTCAGGCGCGAGCCTGGCGTATGCTCCCTTAGCTCAGTCGGCAGAGCGCTTCCATGGTAAGGAAGAGGTCGACAGTTCGATTCTGTCAGGGAGCTCGTTGTCGCTTCGGCGGCGACGGGGCGACGTAGCTCAGCAGGTGAGAGCGCTCGACTCATAATCGAGAGGTCGACAGTTCGATTCTGTCCGTCGCTACCGTGTTCGGCGCAAGGCTGCCGAACGAGTGCGGTCGAAGGAGACAAACCCCACATGGCGAAGAACGACAAGCGCGTCCACGTCACACTCGAGTGTCAGACGTGCAAACGACGCAACTACATCACCACGAAGAACAAGATCAACGACCGCGAGCGCATCGAGATCAAAAAGTACTGTCGCTGGGAGCGCGTGCACACGCTCCACAAAGAGACCCGCTGAGCCGAGTCATGCCCGCGCCGGTGCCGGTCGACGAGCTCGAGGCGGTGGTCGCCTTGGCCCGCGCCGGCGATCGTGCCGCATTCGAGGAACTGGTCCGGGTCACGTATCGCGACATGTTGCAGCTGGCCGCGCGCGTATCAGGCGACGAGCAGGACGCGCGCGACATCGTCCAAGACGCCTACCTGCGCGCCTATCGCGGCCTGCGTCGGTTCCGTGGCGACAGCCGATTTCGGACCTGGCTGTTCCGCATCACCGTGAACTGCGCGTCGAGTCATGCGTCGCGGACCCGCCAACATCGTCACGACCCGCTCGGTGGCGAAGACTGGGCGAACCGCATCCCGGGCGGAGCCGACCCCGACGTGCGAGCCGACACGCTGTCGCTCCGCGCCGATCTCGACGCCGCGCTCGCCGCGTTGCCGCCCAAGCTCCGGTCGGTTGTGGTCCTGCGCGACATCTACGACCTCCCGCACGCCGCGATCGCCGCGGAGCTGGGTATCAGCCCGGCCGCGGCCAAGGTCCGGCTGCACCGCGCCCGCCAGCAGCTGCGCGACCATTTGTACGCCTACGACGACACTCGCGGGCGACGCCATGCCGGCTGAGCGGGGTGGGTGCGCAATGGTCCAGGGCCTTGTCCGTGGCCAAGGTGGTTCGGCTCGGGTCGATGCCCTGACCGCGGCGCACCTGCGCTCGTGTGCCGCGTGCCGGATGCGTTCGCAGGAGTACACCTGGCTGGCCCGCGACCTGCGATCCCTGCGCGGTCTTCGTGCGGCCGATGACCCGGCGTTCATCGAGTCGATCATCCGGCGCATCGACGAGGAGCGAGATCGGCGGTTCCTGCGCAGCTGGGCCATAGCCACGGTGGCCGGTGGGCTCACTGCCGCAGCCGCAGCCGGTGTTGTCACCAGAGCGTTTCGCAGCCGTGGCGGTTTGGGCGCCTTGGCCGGTTGAGCTCCGGCCGAGTCCGGCGTGCAATCGCCCGCCCTGCGGGTCGGCGGAGCTGCAATGCTAGAATCGTTGGTCCTAGGGCAGTGGCTCAATCGGCTAGAGCACCGGTCTCCAAAACCGGCGGTTGTGGGTTCGAGTCCCACCTGCCCTGCGCGTACTCCTACTGCAGCTCTTGCCTGGCCTGAATCGCTGCCAGGTAGGGTTGTTCCGCACCCCATGGCCGGCATCTCGCCGGCTTCGACGGCGAGGGCACGATGACACTCAACCGCGAGCAACGGCGCATGCTGCAGCGCCAAGGCGAGATCGACGAGACCGGTGAGCCGGTTCGCACTCGTCGTACCCCGCCCGCCCAACCTGCCAAGAAGGAGCGGGCGAACGCGGTTGACTTCGTCAAGGAAGTCCGCGGTGAGCTGAAGAAGGTGGCCTGGCCGACACGCCAGGAGACCATCCGCTACACCATCATCGTGTTCGTTACGCTCGTGCTTCTCACCGCATTCGTCGCCGGTCTCGACTGGGTTTCCAGCCAGGCTGTGCTCAAGCTGTTCAAGGCGTGATACTCGTGGAAACCGACGAAACCACCACTGTTGTCCCCGACCTCGCCGCCGAGGTGCTCGATGAAGAGGAGCTGTACGTCGCCCCCCGTATCGAGAGTCCCTATGACCGCCCGGGTCGGTGGTACGTGGTGCATACCCAGTCGGGGTACGAGAAGAAGGTGAAGCAGAACCTCGAAGCGCGTATCGCATCCATGAGCATGGAGGATCGCATCCACGAGGTCGTCATCCCCATGGAGGACGTGCTGGAGTTCAAGAACGGCAAGCGCGTCATGGTGCAAAAGAAGGTATTCCCCGGGTACCTGCTCGTGCGGTGCGATCTCGACGACGACTCGTGGTACGTCGTGCGCAATACCCCGGGTATCGTCAATTTCGTTGGCCAGGGTGGCAAGCCGTCGCCGTTGGCCCGCCGCGAGGTCGAGAGCTTCCTCCAGGTGAAGATCGAAGGCGTCGAGCCCACGCCGCGCCGCGGCAAGCCGCGCTTGGAGTTCGAGCAGGGCGAGAGCGTCCGGGTGAAGGAAGGTCCGTTCGCGAACTTCGAGGGCGAGATCGTCGAGATCAACGAAGATCAGCTCAAGCTCAAGGTGCTCGTCAACCTGTTCGGTCGCGAGACCCCGGTCGAGCTCGAGTTCGGCCAGGTTGCAAAGGTCTGATCGCTCGGGGTCCGCATTCCCGCCGCGCGAGTTGCCAA
>JANMVY010000679.1:0-2540 GCA_031393535.1 Actinomycetes bacterium
GGCGCGGAAATACGCGATGGCGCCCGCGAGGGTTCCCATGTGCAGCGCGACGTCAAAAGCCTTCTTCAGGCTCTCCTGACCGTCGAGGTCGTGCCAACCGAAGAGCCACGGCACGAGCAAAAGGTGCCCGCTCGAGGACACCGGCAGGAACTCGGTGAGCCCTTGGGTGATGCCCAGGATGATCGCGTGCAGGATCGGCATGGTCGTCCGTTTCGCCTCTCCGTGCGGTCGGCCCCGGGTGGGCCGACGTCAGTTCCCGCTGAGGGTGACGTCGCCGATGACGAGCGTCACTGCGCCGGTTCCGCCCGGCTGCCATTCCAGATCGGCACCAACCGCCGAAATGCCAGTCAAAAGCCGCGGCAATGTGGAACCGAGAGTCGCTTCGCGAATCGGCTCGGCGAACGATCCGTCACGGATGACGAGACCTTCGACCCCCACGCTGAAATCGCCGCTCACCGTGTTGACCCCCGAATGCAGACCCGACATCGACGTGACGAACAGACCGCTGGCGACCGATGCCACGAGGTCGGTGAGCGAACCGCGGCCCGGCGCGACCTGGAGCGCGGCCGCACCGACGCCAGGGGTCGAGCGAGCCCCCCGCGCCGCTGACGCGGTGGACACGGTGCCGGTTCGCCGAGCCGTATAGGAGTTGTGGAGGTATCCCTGCAGCACCCCATCCGCGACCAACGGCACTGAGCGACACGCCAGCCCTTCGCCGTCGTGGGTGTCGGCACCGAAAGAACGGGCGTCGGTCGGGTCATCCCACAGCGACAGCAGCGGCGACGCGACCGGCTCGCCGATTCGTCCGGCGAACAGCGAGCGCCCCTTCAGCACCGCGGACCCCGAGACCATGCCCGCGATGAGGCCGAGCAAGGTCGCGGCGAGCCGGGGTTCGAGCACGATTGTGATGCGTGCGGTGTCGGGCTTGCGCGCGCCGAGCAACTGCGTGGCTCGGCGCACCGCGTCGGTGGCCGCACGATCGGCATCGAGCTCATGGGTGCTGCGACCGAACGTGGACGCGGCACCGGTGGTGGTACCCGTGTCGTCGCGGGCGAGCGCGCTCACACCGAGCGACGCGAACGAACCCCGGGCGTAGGTCACGATGCCGACCGAGGACACGATGGCGCGTTCGCTCATGGAATCGCCGTAGCTCGCGGACCGGACCCCCACTATGCGCGGGTCGGCGCCGCGCACCTGTGCCTCGAGGGCAAGGGCCTGCGCGATCTTCCAATCGGCGTCGCGTTCGGCGACGTCATCGCACCACAGATCGAGCACCGGTACGACATGGCCGTCGGGTAGCGCGAGCCCGTTCGCGTCGTCGGGTTGCGCGAACTTCGCGTTGTCGCGCGCTTCGTCGAGCAGCGCCGCGACGACGTCGGGGGCCAGCGAACCGGCCGACGCGAAGCCTTGGCGCCCGTCGACCACCACGCGCACGCCGATGCCTGCGCCGCTGGCCTCGGTGAACGCCTCGATGTCACCGTTGTACGCCCGCACGCTGGTCGAGCGACCACGCGACACGTACGCCTCGACCTGTTCGCCACCGACCGCGCGCTCGACGACACGCGTGGCGATCGCGACGAGCGGATGCTGGGCGCTCACGCGCCCGACATCGTGAGGTCGGCGACCACCATCGACACCCCCGCCGCGCTCATGGGCAGCCACTCGACATCGTTGCCGATCGCCACGACATCGTGGAGCATCTTCTGGATGGTCGACGCGATGGTGACCTCGCGCACAGGTTCAGCGAGGGCGCCGCCGCGGATGAGCAAGCCCTCGGCGCCGGTGGAGAAATCGCCGCTCACCGGGTTCACGCCGGAGTGCAGCCCCGACACCTCTTGCACCAACAGCCCGCGATCGATGCCTGCGATGAGCTCGGCCTGGGTCGCGGTGCCCGGGGCGAGCTGCAATGCCATCGCACCCACGCCAGGCGTGGACGTGAACCCGCCGCGCACGGCCGAGCCGGTGGACACCACACCGGTTCGCCGTGCCGTGTACGCGTTGTGCAGGAACTGCGCGACCCGTCCGTCGGCGATGAGCGCGTTGCGACGCGTGGCGAGGCCTTCGCCGTCGACGGTGGTCGCGGTGTACGAGTCGGGGTCGGTGGGGTCGTCGACGAGCGTGAAGAAGCTGGGCGCGACCAGGTCACCCAGGCGCTCGGCGAAGAGCGAGCGCCCCTTCAGCACCGACTCGCCCGAAAAGGTCGAGCCGAGGATGCCGAGGAACTGCGCGGTCACCCACGGGGTGAGCACCACCGTCAGGCGTTCGGTGGCCGGCTTGGTCGCGCCCAGCAGACGCGTGGCCCGCTCAGCCGCCTCACGGGCGCATCGTTCGATGTCGAGCGCACCGGGGGCACGCCCGACGCTCCACCCGAATCCGTTCTGGGTCTCGCCGTTGTGCTCGGCGAGCGTGTACACGCTGACGAAGCAACCCGTCTCACGACCGGTGCGGCGAATGCCTGCGGTGGACACGATCGCGTACTCGTGCACGGTGTCGACGTACTCCGCCGACTCGATGCCGACGATGCGCGGGTCGGCCGCCAT
>JANMVY010000704.1:0-3607 GCA_031393535.1 Actinomycetes bacterium
CTGGTCGCGCTCCAGGCACTTCCCGTGCTGTTCTTCGCTCCGGCCGGCGGGCTCGTGGTCGACCGCGTGAACAAGCAGAAGCTGCTGCTCGTCACCCAGATACTTTCGGGCGTACAGGCAATCATCCTCTGGGCACTCACCGCGACCGGCACCGTCGATCTGTGGATGGTCTACGTGCTCGCGCTGGGTCTGGGATTCGTGTTCGTGTTCGACAACCCGGTACGCCAATCGATGCCGATCGAGATGGTGGGCCCCGAGCTTCTCACCAACGCAGTCACGCTCAACAACATCAATTTCAACGTCGCTCGTGTGTTCGGCCCGGCGCTCGCCGGGGTCACCATTCGCCAGTTCGGGATCAGCCCGTGCTTTTTCCTCAACGGCATCACCTACGGCACGGTCGTCATCGCGCTGTTGATGATCCGCACGAACGAGCTGCACATCCAGCCGCGCCAACCGCGCGCCAAACGCCAGGTCCGCGACGGTCTGCGCCACGTGTGGCGAACACCGCAGTTGCAGGTGCCGGTGCTCATGATGTTCGTGGTCGGCACGCTCACCTACGAAACCGCGGTGACCTTGCCGTTGCTCGCCAAGCAGACATTCGGCGGTGGGGCCGGCACGTACAGCCTTTTCACAGGAGCAATGGGCGTCGGTGCCATCATCGTCGGCCTCGGCTACGCCACCCGCATGACGGTGACGAGAGGCCTGTTCCTGCGGCTCACCTTCATCCTCGGGCTGTTCATGCTCGCCTGCGCCGCCGCGCCGACCCTGGTTCTCGAGGTGGTCGCGCTCGTCGCGCTCGGCGGGGTCTCGGTGTCGTTCCTCGCCGCGGCCAACGCAACGTTGCAAATGGCGACTCCTCCCGAGATGCGCGGCCGGGTGTTGGCGCTGTGGTCGATGGCGTTCATGGGAAGCGCACCGATCGGTGGCCCGCTCGTCGGCTGGATCGCCGAGCAGACCAACCCACGCTGGTCGATCGTGGTCGGTGGCGCGGGGCCACTCGTCGCCGCGCTCGTCGCGTGGCCGATGCTCGCGCGGTTGCACGGTGGGCTCGACGTGTCGTCCTCGCCGGAGCGCGCGGCAGCGGCTGACATTGCGCATCGGCCCGCGACCTGACCGCGGGCGCACGAGCGTCTCACGGCAACGGCGGCATGCCGATCATGGTGCGGAACTCGTCGGTGGTGTTGGTGACGGGGAACGGTTCGCTCGGCACGGCGACGCCCAACCGTTCGCAGATCGGCTCCCAACCGTCGGCCGGTTGCCATTCCAGCAGTCGTGACGCGGGTGCCTCGCGTCGAACCGCATCGTTGTGGCGAACGAACGCGTCCATCATCGCGGTGGGGTTGTCGAACTCGGTGCTGAAACGCTCGTCGAGCAGTTTGTGCACCGCCTGCATCCACGGCGCGAGCGGCGGCGGCATGTGGGCGAAGCTCAAGAAGATGGTGTCCGACGCGCTGCGGTACCAGGACTCGGGATCGCGCACCGACAGCACTATCAGCGCGTCGGGGAACACCCCTGCAAGCTCACGCCAGAATGCCCCGCCCGGCCAATCGACGATCGACCGGTAGTTCGCCAACATCGCTGTCCAGTCGACCGGGCGACCATCGATCGCGTCGATCCAGGCCGGGATCTGCGACGCGTCCCCGAGAATCTCGACCATGTGATGACACGGCCCGCCGAGCAACTGCTCGAGCGCCAGCTTCAACGAGTGCGTTCCGGTTCGCCCGACACCCGCACCCACGACGCGTAGTTGCTGCATGATCCACCCCGGTTTGGTCGTCTCGGACAGTTGCAGATGAGCACGCCACCGATCAGGGGCGCACCTCGTAGTAGATGTTCGCAGGATCAGGGAAGTCGTGCGCCACGAAGCGCCCGAACCCGGCGTCGCGCGCCATGCGCTCCGCGACAACGGGGTTGAACCCCAACGTACCGAGCCCGAGCCCACCGGGCTCGGACATCGCCGATGACATGCAGGTCACGATCGACGACGCATACATGGTGGCCAGCATCGGGTTGCGCAGGTTGTCCGCGAACGACGCGTTCGAACGGATGTCCTTGCACAACCACGTGCCGTCCTCGCGCAATGCGCCACGGATGGCCGCGATCGTGAGATCGGGCCGGACCATGTCGTGGATGCAGTCGAAGGTGAGGACGAGGTCGTACCCACCACCCTGGGGAAGTTCTTCGCCGCGCGCGCGGAACACCTCGACGTTCGACAGGCCCGCCGCCGAACACCTCGTGCGCGCGGCGTCGATCGCGTGTTGCGACAAGTCATAGCCGTGGAAAGTCGACGCGGGGAAGGCCGAGCCGAGCAACTCGAGCACGAGTCCCGCGCCACACCCGACATCAGCCACCCGTGCACCGCGCTCGAGCTTGGCCTGCACGCCATCGAGTGCCGGAAGCACGGCCGGCACCAACAGCGCCTTCGCCCACGGCCCGAGCATGCGTTCCACGTGGTGCGCGCACTCGACACCCAAATCGTCATACGACAAACCAATACCGGTTCGAAAGGCCTCGACGAGTCGCTCGGGGAACTCCGGCGGGCGAGGCAACTGCATCGCCGCAGAGGCGAAGGTGACCTCTCCTTCGCGCGCGAGCACCAACGCGCCGATCGGCGACAGTGCGAACCGATCGACCCCGTCGTCGTCGAGGTACGTCACGAGCTTCGCCGCAGCCTGGGAACGCAACCATTCGAGCGCCCAGCGTGGATGGGTACCGGAGCGCTCGGCCAGTTCGTCCGCGCTCAGGGGCCCCGCACCATCCATCTCGCGGTAGTACCCCAAACGGTCGCCCAACTCGATCATGAACGCGACCATCTGCCCTTGCTTGTACCCCCATACGAGACCCGAAAACGCCTGCAGCGCCTCGATGTCGACACCCATGGCTTGTCGCGGATCGCTCATGGCGGCGACTGTAGGGGACGCGAGGGCGGGCCGATCTTGCTGCATCTGCGGCCGGCCCGGCGGCGTACGGTGGGTGATGGGATCACATCTACGGAACTTCGTCGACGACGCGCTCGACACCACCGTCGTGCTCAGCTTCACCAATGTGGGCTTTCGCGTCCGCGAGCGGCTCCAGCGATGGGACCAGGTGCCACTGCTCCTCGGCCGGCGGGTGCTCGTCACGGGGGCGAACTCGGGTATCGGCTTCGCGGCGGCGCAGCGGTTCGCGCAACTCGGTGCAGTCGTGCACCTCGCGGTGCGCGATCGGGCGCGGGGCGACGATGCTCGGGGACGCATCGTCGCCGGTTGCCCCGACGCCGAGGTCGAGGTCGAGCATCTCGATGTGAGCGACCTCTCGGCCGTTCGCAGCTTCGCCGCTTCGTTCGCGTCGAGATACCCCTCGCTCGACGTGATCCTGCACAACGCCGGCGCGTTGCTCCACGAGCGAACCGAGACCGCCGACGGAATCGAAACCACGCTCGCGAGCCACGTCGTCGGCCCCTTTCTCCTCACCTCGCTGCTGTTGTCGCGGCTCACGGCGAGCACGGACGCTCGCGTGATCACTGTGACGAGCGGCGGCATGTACAGCGCCGGCCTGTCGATGCAGAACCTGCAGAGCGACCAAGGCGAGTACAACGGCACGCAGGCGTATGCACGCGCGAAGCGGA
>JANMVY010000706.1:0-2220 GCA_031393535.1 Actinomycetes bacterium
GTCGGTGGTGTGCGGACACCGTAACCGTCCCCGCTCGCCGCGGCGGAGGTGACCCGGCCCCCTCACGGCCCGGGTGATGCACGACGCAGCGCGGCGCGGCGGGGTTGGCTACCCGGCCGGGTCGAGCCGCTAGGTTCTCACCCATGTCAACTGTGTTCGTGACCGGCGGGACCGGTCTCATCGGCTCCAACATCTGCCAACAGCTCGTAGAGCGCGGCGACGCCGTGCACGCGCTCGTCCGACCGGGAAGTGACACGGGCGGCTTGCGCGAGCTCGGCGTCGTCCTGGTCGAGGGCGACATCACCGACGCGGCGAGCGTCCGCGCCGCCGCCGAAGGCTGCGAGTCGGCGGTCCACTCCGCGGCGGTGCTCGGTGGCGCGAGCCAGGACATGGCCGAGCACCAGCGCGTCAACACCGGTGGGGTCGGGCACGTGTTCGACGCGGCCGAGGCCCACGGAATGAAGAAGGTCGTGACGCTCGGCACCACCACGTACTTCCATTTCGAGGATGCGCCGCTGTCCGAAGCGTCGCCGCTGCACCCGCATCCGGCGGCCGACCCGTACACCCAGACCAAACGCGGCGCGTTCGTCGAAGCGATGCGGCGGGCCGAGGCCGGCATGGACGTGAGCGTCGTGATTCCGGGCGGCACCTTCGGCCCGGCGCCCTGCGTGCAGCGATCGATGGAAGCCCCGAGCTACAACTTGCGCATCGTGCTCGGTTCCGAAGGCAAGTTCGCCGAGGCTGTGCAGTTCCCCATCCCCTGGTCGTTCGCGGCCGACGTCGCCTCAGTCGCGATCGCCGCGCTCGACAAAGGCGTACGTGGCGAGAAGTACCTCGCGTTCGCCAACGCCGAAGATGTCGGCAGCATGGCGTTGTTCGTGAACCGTGCCATGGTGATCGCAGGGAATCCGAACCGAGTGCACGACATCACCGTGGCCGACCTCGACGCTGATCCGGAGCTGCGCGAGCGCGTCGGCCCGAGCCTCGACGCACTCGCGCGGCAGAGGTTCCCCGTGCCCTATTTCGACAACACCCGCACGCGGACGCTGCTCGGGTACGAGCCCAAGAGCCTCGACGAAGGCCTGCGCATCACCGTCGACTGGTTGCGTCAGCACAAGCTGATGGCCTGAGCCATCGCCCGGCACGGTGCGGCCTGCATCTGGGCTGCTTCGCGTATGCTCACGGCCGTGGCCCGAAAAAGTGATGACGACACCGTCGAGACCCTCGTAGGGATCTCGTTCGGCGACATGTACCGCGCCCAGGAGTTTCTCGGTGCGGCCAAGCGACTCAACGCGAACAAGCGACTCGTGCTGAAAGACGCCGTCATCGTCGCGAAGAACGAGAACGGCAATACCGTCGTACGCGAGACCGTCGATCCGCAACCGGCGCGTTCGGCAGTGTCGGGCGCGGTGTGGACCGGCCTGCTCGGCCTGCTGCTCGGCGGCCCCGTCGGATGGCTTGCCGGTACGGCAGTGGGCGCGGGTGCGGGCGCCGTGACCGCGAAGATCCTCGACTACGGCATCCCCGACGAATGGGTCGCCTGGTTCCGCGACGCGGTCCAACCGGGTACGGCCACCGTGGCGTTGCTCGTCACCGAACTCGATCGCAACGCACTCATCGCCGAGGCCGAGCGTTTCCAGGGTGCCCGCCTCGTCTACGCCAACCTCGATGACGTCACCCTCGAACGCATCCGTCGTGCGCTCGGCGAGGTGGTGCTCGGCGAGGTGCTACCCGGCACAGCCACGCCGCCGGTCGTGTCCACCTCGATGCGGCCCGACGGTGCGGCCGCACACGCGGTGGGCGACACCCCCGACGCTGCAGCCCCCGAACCCCCGGCCATCTAGGCGCGTCTCGCCCCCACGTTGGCGGTGGTGCGGCACGGCCGCGGGCACGCTGACGACGATCTATCGTGAGGCGCGTGCACGAACTTCTCGCCGGAAGAACCGCGATCGTGGCCGGCGGGGGACGCGGCATCGGCGAGGCGGTCTCGACGACACTCGCCGCGGCAGGGGCGTCGGTGGTCGTGGTCGACAAGGTGGGCGAGCGTGCCGCGCGCGTGGCCGACTCGATCGTCGACGCGGGCGGTCGCGCGACCGCTTTCGTCGCGAACCTGCGCAAGGACGACGAGCTCGCCGAAATCGTGCCCATGAGCGTCGCGACCTACGGTTCGGTCGACGTCCTCGTGAACGTTGCCGGAGGGATGCGCGCCGGCTGGCAGCC
>JANMVY010000732.1:0-3791 GCA_031393535.1 Actinomycetes bacterium
GAGGAACGTGTCGTCGGCCGGAGCGGTGTCGTGCGCGGTGAGCAGCGCGATCACGTAGTCGTTCAGATCGGTAGCGGCCTTCGCTGATCCGTCGGCGTCGGTGGTGTTGCCGAACACGATCGTGTCGACCCATTCGTGAAACCGGTGCGTGTCGGCCATGGGCACACCGAGCATCCGCGCCAGCATAATCGTGGGCAGCGCACTCGTGATCTCGTGCGAGATGTCGCACGCACCGCGGTCGATCACCGAGTCGAGCAGCTTGTTCGTGAGCGCCCGCACGTCGGGCTCCATGCGTTCGATGCGCCGCGGCGAGAAGTAGGCGGCCATCACCAAGCGGTAACGGCGGTGTGCGGGCGGATCGACGGTGATGGGCAATGGGCGCGCACCGTTCGGCGGGATCGCGAGCGCGTCGCCTTCGCTCGAGAACACCTCGTAGTTCTGCGCTGCCTCGTACACGTCGCGAAACGTAGACAGCACGTAGAAGCCACCGTGCCGCTCGCTGCGATGCACCGGGCATTGCTCGCGCAACCGCGCGTAGCCCGGATACGGATCGAGCATGAACGCCGGATCGAAGTGATCGAACGGCTCGACTTCACTCGCGGTCGTCATGTTCGGCTGCGCACGAGGACGAACGCGCCGACACCCGCGGTGGCGATCACGGCAATGATCAGCGTGATTTGGCGCGCATGCGACGCTGAGGGCGCGCCACCAATTGGTGAGGACCCAGGACGAGGGCGATCTCCGGTCGGGGTGCGGACCTCAGTGAGGACGCCCGAGAACACCGCGTTGGCTCGATCGAACGACGCGACATCGTCGCCACGCGTGGACGCGCAGCTGCAGGCGCTCGCACGGCGCGCGGTTCCCCCGAGAACGAGCACAGTGGCGAGGAGCACGGCGATCGCGCAGGTCGCAACGGCCGAGGAGAAACGACGAGACGGGCAACGTTCTCGTCGATGCATCACTACCTCCCCTGGTGCGCTCCAACGTAGCTGAGCTGCACCAACTACGGTCACGCCATGCACGATGGGGATCGGGTCGGGGTCTATCGCCGGGCGTCGCTCGCGCGCCGCTTCGAGGCCCGTGTCGAACAACTCGCGAAGTCGGGGGAGATCCCGGCCACGCTGCACATGGGAGCCGGTCAGGAGGTCGCCCAGGTCGCGGCGCTCGCCGCGATGCGCGACGACGACCCGATGCTCTACGGTCACCGCGGCAGCGCATACTGGATCGCACGCGGCATGCCGCTCGACTCGATCCTGTGCGACATCGCGTACCGCGACGGTGGCTCGAACCGGGGCAAGGGTGGGCCGATGCACGTGGTCGATGTCGGCCGCGGCGTGCTCGGCGAAACCGGCACCCTCGGCGGAAACCTCGTCATCGGCACGGGTGTCGCATACGCCGAGAAGTATCAGCGCACCGGTCGCGTCTGCATCGTGTTCTTCGGCGACGGCACCGCGAACCGCGGTCAGTTCCACGAGGCGTGCAACTACGCGGCGGTGGCCAAGCTGCCCGTGATCTTCTTCTGTGAGAACAACGGCTTCGGCTTGTCGATGCCGTCTAACGCGTCGAGTGCGGTCGCAGACCTGGCGACCCGCGCCGCCGGTTACGGCATGCCCGGCGTTGTGGTCGATGGTGCGGACGCTGACGCGGTGCACGCCGCGGTGGCGTCGGCCGCGGCCCGCGCACGTGCGGGTGAAGGTCCCACGCTCATCGAGGCGAAGGTCGTGCGCATCGGCGCGCACTTCCTCGGTGATCGCGAGGCGTATCGAAGCACGGCTGACAAGGACGACGCGAAGGCCAACGACCCGCTTGCCACGTTGTGGGCCTCACTCGACCCCGAGACGTGTGCCGCGATCGATGCCGAGAACGACCTGCTGATCACCGCGGCTGTCGAAGCGATGCGCACTCGCCCGATGGTGGCCGCATCCACCGCGCTCGAGCGGGTGTACGCCGATGAGTGAGCGCACCTTGAAGTACGCGCACGCGATCCGCGAGGCGATGAGTGCCGAGATGCGTCGTGACCCCGCCGTGGTGCTGTTCGGCGAAGACGTCGGCGCGTACGGCGGCGTGTGGGGCGTGTCGCGTGGCATGCATGTCGAGTTCGGCGACCGTGTGTTCGACACGCCGATCAGTGAAGACCTCATCGTCGGCATGGCGGTGGGCATGGCGATGCGCGGCATGCGACCGATCGCCGAGTTGCAATACGCCGACTTCGTGTTCTGCGCGGGGGCCGAAGTCTTCTTGTCGGCCGCCACATACCGCTACGTGCACGACGGCGCGTTCACGCTGCCGATGGTCGTGCGCATGGCATGCGGAGGTGGCGGCTTCGGTCCCGAGCACAGTCAGTCCACCGAGGCCTACCTGATGCACACGCCGGGGCTGCGTGTGGCAGTGCCGTCGACACCGGCCGACGCCTACGGCCTGACCATTGCGGCGATCCGCTCCGACGATCCGGTGTTCGTGCTGGAGCACAAGCTGCTGTACGGCATGAGTGGCATCGTGCCCGACGATCATGTCACCGAGCTCGGGCGTGCCGTCGTGCGCCGCGCCGGAACCCACTGCACCATCGTGGCGTGGCACGACATGTTGCGACGCGCGCTCGCGGCGGCTGACCTACTCGACCACGACGGCATCGACGTCGAGATCATCGACCCGGTCACGCTCAACCCTTTCGATTTCGAGACCGTCGCCACGTCGGTTCGCAAGACCGGCGCGTGCATGGTGGTGGAAGAAGCACCGCGGACTCTCGGCGTCGGTGCCGAGATCGGTGCGCGGCTCATGGAGGAAGCGTTCGGCTATCTCGATCGGCCACTCGTGCGCCTCGCCATCCCCGACGTGCCGGTGCCCACCGCGGAGCACCTCGTCGACTCGCTGGTGCCGTCGGTCGACGACATCGTCGCCGCAGCTCGCGGGTTGGTCGGGAAGCGGTGAGCGCGCCGATCCGCCTGCCCCGCATGGGCCAGAGCATGACCGAAGCGACGCTGGTGTCGTGGGAGCGCACCACCGGCGACCCGGTCGCGGCCGGTGACGTGGTGGCCACCATCGAGACCGACAAGACCGAAGTCGAGATCGAAGCGCCGTCCGCGGGCGTGCTGGGTGTGCTGCGCGCCCACGAGGGTGACCTGTACCCGGTGGGCACCGTGCTCGCCTACGTGCTTGTCGACGGTGAGCGCGAGCCCGCCGAAGCCAACCTCGAGCCCGCCGAAGCCGCCCCCTCGTCCACGTTGGCTGCGCCGTCGCCGCCGGCGCCGGCCGAGCGTCGGCCAGTGTCCCCCCGCGCGCGCCGCACGGCCGACGATCTCGGCGTCGATCTCGCCTGCGTCTCGGGCACCGGACCCGATGGCCTCGTCACCGAAGACGACGTGCAGGCCGCCGCCGCACGTGCGGCGATGAGCGGCGATCGTGCCCGCCCGCTCACCGCACGCGAGAAGACGGTGCGGCGCAACCTCACCGCGTCGTGGGCTCAGGCACCACATTTCATGCAGATGGTCGACGCGGACGTCACCGCGGCGTCGGCGCGGCGCCGCGCCCACGATGGTGTCACCTTCAACGATCTGGTCGTGCGCGCACTTGCACGAGCATTGCGCGCGGTACCGGAGTGCAACGTGCGGTTCGCCGACGATTCGGTGGTCGAGCTCGACGCTGTCGACATCGCGATCGCGGTCGACACGCCGACTGGGCTCATCCTCCCGGTGGTGCATCGCGCGGACCTGCTCGACATTGACACACTCGCCGCCCGCACACGCGAGCTCGCGGCTCGGGCACGCACGACTGGTTTGGCGATCGGCGACGTC
>JANMVY010000801.1:0-6088 GCA_031393535.1 Actinomycetes bacterium
TCGGCCTCGGCCTCGACCTACTCGGTGAGGTTCGCACCCGAGACCGACATCTCCGAACGCGTGCTTTTGCCGTCGGTAACGGCCGAGGCGCACGGCATGGAGGATGCGCGATTCGTGCGATTCGTCGATGACGACGGGCGCGTCACCTACTACGCGACCTACACGGCCTTTGACGGCACGTACGTCTCGCAGCACCTGCTCGAGACGTCGGACTTCGAGACGTTCTCGATGTCACCCACGGTCGGGGACGCAGCGGCCAACAAGGGCTTAGCGTTATTCCCGCGCCGAATCGGTGGGCGGTTCTTCGCGCTCTCGCGTTCTGATCGCGAGACGAACTCGGTCGCCTCATCGGAGCACATTCGGCGCTGGGATCACTCGGGGATTTGCCAGCAACCTTCGCGGGTATGGGACCTCATCCAGCTCGGCAACTGCGGCTCGCCTATCGAAACGGCGGCGGGATGGCTCGTGCTCACCCACGGCGTCGGAGCGATGCGCACGTACAGCATCGGTGCGTTGTTGCTCGATCTGAACGATCCGACGAAGGTGCTCGCCAGCTTGCGTGACCCGCTGTTGACACCGACGGGCGAGGAACAGGACGGCTATGTACCGAACGTGGTGTATTCCTGTGGCGCCCTGAAACACGCGAATACGCTCGTTGTTCCGTATGGAATTGCTGACGGGTCGATTGGCATCGCGACCGTGGCAGTTGACGAGTTGGTTGCTCGCCTTCGTCGTGACGGTGTCTGACCGGTGGGTGGTCATAGACGAGAAGGTTCAGTCGGCAGTTGCATCAGCGTCGAGCACCCTTCGGCTCGTCAGTTTTTCTGAGAGCGCCCAGAGCCTTCGGCCGTCGTCGATGTCACGGGCGTGTCGGCTGGGTGTCTCCGTGACGGCGCGGCCCCACATGCCCCAGCGGGGCCCGTAGTACTCGCCCCCCTGCGCGTGCGGGTCGGTCGCCGCCCGCAACAACGGCAGCGCGCCCGCCGCCGCCGACTGGGTGAGCAGCGTGGAGAGCTTCAACATGCGATTCGTCACGCCCCGGCCTTCGATGCCGAGATCGGTACGTGATCCGCCGGGGTGTGCCGCGAGTGCGAGCGTCGAGGAGCCCGCGGCACGAAGCCGGCGATTGAGCTCGGCCGTGAACAGCAGATTTGCGAGCTTGCTCTGGAAATAGGCGGGCCATCGGCGGTAGGTGCGCCGGTCGGCCATGGGGTCGTCGAAACGTAGTCGACCCGGTCGGTGTCCCATGCTCGACATCGACACGATCCTCGAGGCCGGTGTCGCGAGCAGGAGGGGCAACAGGTCGGCGGTGAGGGCGAAGTGTCCGAGGTGGTTGACCCCGAACTGCATTTCGAACCCGTCGTCGGTGCGCATCGCGTCGAGCGCCATGAGGCCCGCGTTGTTGATGAGCAGATCGAGACGCTCCTCACTTGCGTGCACGTCGGCGGCCGCAGCCGCGATGGATGCGAGGCTCGCGAGGTCGAGCGACACGACTCGCAGCTGCGCCGCCGGAAAGTGATCACGAATCGCACCGGCTGCCGCATCGGCCTTCGCCGTGTTGCGGCACGCCAGGAGCACACGGGCGCCGTGCGCTGCGAGGCTGAGCGAGATCTCGAAACCGAGCCCCGCGTTCGCGCCGGTGACCATTGCGACTCGGCCGGAGAGGTCGCCGATGTCACGTGCGGTCCAGCGTGTGGGCATGGGGGATCCTCGTGATGGTCGTGCGGGAACAGTCCGGCACACGCTACGGAACGTCATCAGGATCGACGCGACAACGCGCTCGGTGCTCAACCAGTTGTGGCCGGCTCGATGTTCTGGTTGCGGTGAAACATGTTGGTGGGGTCGTATGTCGCCTTCACGTGTGCGAGGCGGCGAAAGCGGTTGTCGCCGTATGCCTCGGTGACACGTTCGGCCTCGTCACTCGTGAGGTAGTTGACATACACGCCACCGGTCGCGTGCTGGCTCATGTTCAAATGGAAATCACGGGCCCACGCGACCTGTGCGTCGTCATTGGACGGTTCCTCCCACGCGGCGACGACGTTGTACAGGTAGGCGGCGTCACGGTTCCCGCACGCGGAATTCGACGCGAGCCGGGCAACGGCGCCGCCCAGCGGTTGGCATTCGACGATGCTGAACGGCGACGGGATTGCGGTGGCGCTCTCGATGAACGAACTGATCGTTGCGTCGTCGAGGCGCGACAGGTAGCCGGACTTCCAATAGCTGCGCTTTCCGGGGCCGAAGCCGGCGTCGAACATCTGTTGCAACGCGACAAAGGGCATGGGGCCCACGAGATCGAGCGCAGGGCCGATCGCTCGCAACGGTTCGATGATCGACTCACCCATCGCCGGGTCGTCGCACCAACACACGGAAATACCGATGATCGGCGTGAACTGCATCTCAGGGGGAACGAAGGGCAATGGCGGTGCCGTGAGAAACAGCAGGTTGAGGCCAATTTCGTCATTCGATTCCACAACGTCGCGATAGGCGCGGAACACTTCGGCGGCGCGCTGCGCCGGGTACGCGAGCAGGCCGCCGTAGATGATCGGACCGACAGGATCCAACTCGAACTCGAAGCGGGTCACGATGCCGAAGTTCCCGCCGCCCCCGCGTAACGCCCACAACAGATCGGGGTGCGAAGCGGCATCGACATTGAGAACATCAGCGTCTGCGGTGACGAGTTGTGCGCCGACGAGGCGGTCGCAGGCCAGACCGTACTTACGCATCAGGTGTCCCAACCCGCCACCGAGGGTGAGCCCGGCCACGCCGGTCATGGAGATCGCGCCCGTGGGGCTCGCCAGGCCGAACTGTTGGGTCTCGCGGTCGTAGTCGGCGAGTGTTGCGCCCCCTTCGCAGATGGCGCGGCGTCGGTTCGGGTCGACGATGACCGAACGCATCTGCGAGAGGTCGACCACGACCCCGCCCTCGGTGCTGGCATTGCCCGCGACGTTGTGGCCACCACCCCGTACTGCAACCTCGAGCCCGGTCGTGCGCGCGAACTGAACCGCCAGGCGAACGTCGGCGGTTCCGTGGCACCGCACGATGACCGCCGGGCGTAGATCGATCATGGCATTCCAAAGCGATCGCGCCGCGTCGTAGTCGGCTTCGTCGGGTGTGATCACTCGGCCGGCGACCTGCTCGCGTAGTTCACTGACGTCGACCATCGTGCACGTACCCCCTGACGGGCGGTCGTCCTCCGCTCCACACCTGATGTTCGATGCCGGAGAACACTCGGATCACTCGGTGCACCGATCAGCGCAGGCAGAGCACCTGCATGATTGCGACCAGCGGTGCGCCGGGGCGGCGCACGAGCCCGGCACCCAAGACGGTGACGGCGCTGAAGGTGCCGTAGACGAGTGGGGCGTGTCGTCGGCTGTCGTTCACCCCAGCGGACCGACCACGGCCACCTCGCTCACGGGGTACGCGGTCAACAACGCCAGGATCGACGCGGCGAGCAGCGCGGCACCGACGACGGGTTTCGCGATCTCCTCGGTCGGCACGAGCACTTCTCGACCGTACCAACGGTGGCCGGTGCGCCCGATAGGTGCCTTGTACCCTTGCCGCGATCGTGCAGTTCCGCAGCGACCCGAAATCGGTGTCCGGCGCGGAGTCGACGAGCACGCAGGTCGGTCAAGGGGGAATTGTGGGCGCGACGGCATTCGAGGGAAAGCTCGGCCGAACGGTCGCGGAATCGGTGCCGTACTGGCCGCCGCTCGCGGTGCCGCCGACGGGTACACCAAACGTGGTGGTCGTGCTGCTCGACGACAGCGGTTTCGGGCATCTCGGTTGCTACGGGTCGGCCATCGACACGCCGAACATCGATCGACTCGCGGCGGGCGGGATCCGCTACAACAACTTCCACGTCGCGCCGGTGTGCTCGCCCACTCGTGCCAGCTTGTTGACCGGGCGCAACCACCATGCGGTGGGTATGCGCAGCGTCGCGAACTTCGACACCGGGTTCCCGAACATGCGCGGCGCGATCCCGGCTTCGGCCGCCACCCTGGGCGAGATGTTGCGTCCGCAGGGCTTCGCGACCTTCATGGTGGGCAAGTGGCACCTTGCACCGGGGCACGAGTGTTCGGCGGCCGGCCCCTTCCACAACTGGCCGCTCGCGCGTGGTTTCGACCGGTTCTACGGTTTCCTCGGTGGTGAGACCGACCAGTTCCGCCCCGAGCTCGTGCGCGGTAACGACCACGTCGACCCACCGCGTGGACCCGACGACGGCTATCACCTCTCGGAAGATCTCATTGACCACGCGATCGGCTACGTGCGCGACCTCACGTCGATCACCCCCGAGCGACCCTTTTTTCTCTATGTCGCATTCGGGGCCACCCACGCGCCACACCAGGCGCCAGTCGCGTACCGCGAGAAGTATCGCGGCCGGTTCGACGATGGCTGGGACGCGCATCGCGAGCGCACGTTCGCGCGACAAGTCGAGCTGGGTGTCGTGCCCGCAGGCACCGAGTTACCCGACCGCAACCCGGGCGTCGACGCGTGGGTGAACCTCAGCGAGAACGAGCAGCGGTTCGCGGCACGACTGCAGGAGTCGTACGCGGCGTTCTTGGATCACACCGACGCCCAGATCGGTCGCCTGATCGGCTTCCTCGACGAGATCGGCGCGCTCGACGACACGCTTGTGGTCGTCATGTCCGACAACGGCGCATCGCAAGAGGGCGGGGCGCGCGGTGTGTTCGACGAGATGAAGTTCTTCCAAGGCATCGAACAGGACCTCGACGAAGCGATCGAACGGCTTGACGACCTCGGCGGACCATCGAGTCATCCGAACTATCCGTGGGGCTGGTCGATGGCGGGGAACACACCGCTCAAGCGGTACAAGCAGAACACCCACGGCGGGGGCGTACGCAGTCCGCTGGTGATGCACTGGCCGACTGGCATCACTGCGCGTGGCGAGATCCGCCACCCATTTGCACATGCGGTCGACATCGCGCCCACCGTGCTCGATGTGCTCGGCGTCGCCGCGCCGCACGAGGTCGGTGGCGTGGTACAACAGCCGTTGCACGGTGCATCGTTACGTCCGACGTTCGCCGACGTCGCGGCGCCATCGCCCCGCACGACGCAGTACTTCGAGATGTTCGGCCACCGCGGCATCTATCACGACGGCTGGAAGGCGGTCACCTATCACACCCAGGGCTCGTCGCTCGACGACGACATCTGGGAGCTGTATCACCTCGACACCGACTTCTCGGAGGTGCACGATCTCGCGGCAGTCGAGCCCGATCGTTGCACGCAGATGATCGAGCGTTGGTGGGCCGAGGCCGGTCGCTACGACGTGTTGCCCCTCGACGATCGCATGGTGTGGCAGCTCGCGCGTCCGCCGTTGCGGGGCTCGCCCACCGGCCGCTCACGGTTCGTCTATCGGCCGCCCGTGTCGCATCTGCCCATCGACGTATGCCCGCCGCACGGGCCGCGACCGTTCACGATCGTGGCCGACATCGACGTACCCGATGCCGGCACCGGTGCTGCGACCGACGGGGCGCTGCTCAACCGGGGCACGATCAACGGCGGCTACGCGTTGTTCGTGCTCGATGGCCGGTTGATTTTCGACCTCAACCGCTTCCACCACCACACACGCGTCGCGTCACCCGACGCGTTGCGGCCCGGCCGGCGTCGAGTCGGTGTGCGCGTCGATGACATCGGCGGTGGTGTGGGGCGTGCCACGTTGCACGTCGACGGCGACGATGTGGCCGCAGCGGAGCTCGGCCCCCTCATGCGCACCCTGAGCTCGCTGGGCATGGACATCGGGCGGGCGAACGCTCCGGTGTGCGATGACTACGAAGCTCCGTTCGCGTATCCGGGGCGCATCCGCGAGCTCGTGTTCGAGATCGCTATGCCACCCGGACCACCGACGCCCGCGGACTCCGCGCACGTCACGCGCGTCGAGTTGGGGCTGCAATGAGCCCGGGCGCAGACCGCAGGCTCACCTGCAGTCAGCGCAGCTCGTCGACGTACTTGTCGGTGCCGAACACGACAGGGATGAACGGGGCCGAGAGTTGCAGCATGCCGATGCCGCTGTCGGCCACGCGTTGACCGTTCCTCGCGAACCGTGACTGCCAACAGGTTCGCGGGTCGT
>JANMVY010000687.1:0-1592 GCA_031393535.1 Actinomycetes bacterium
CGCCGCTCGCTGTCACAGGCGCGCGGTTTTTCCCCCTCTGGCCGGTGACCGAGGCTGGGCGCACGCACTCGTGCTCATCTGCCGACGACTGAACCCGAAACGCCGACTTCGATCAAGCCCGCGCCTGATCAAACGCAAGATGCCCCGATGGCACGTCAAACGAGCCCGGCACACCGACTGGCCCCAACCCACCAGACCACCAACACCGATCATCCTGAAAGAGCTATCTGAACGGCATTGGCGCTAACCAACTTCTCCGGACGGCATCGGACGCGCCGGCACCGTGCGCGATCACCGGTTCGTGAACCCCCTGATAGCGTCGCTCGCAACCACACCGGCGAGGACATCCCGTCACCTGACGAGACGACCGAACCGGCTCTACGGATCAGAAGGTTGGGGGTTCAAGTCGGCCCGGAGCAGGAGCCCGTTGGTAGCGTCGTCGCAACGCCCCGCGGATCAGCGCAAACCGGTGACCGTGCCGTCTGGCTGCAGGTCGATCTCGCGGTAGCGGCCCTGCGCCGGTAGGCCCGGCATCGTGAGGACCTCGCCCGCGTAGACGGCGAGAAAACCTGCGCCCGCCGCAAGCCGCACATCGCGCACCGGAAGGTGAAGCCCTCCGGCGCGCCGCCGACCTTCGGGTCGTGCGACAACGACGAGTGCGTCTTCGCGACGCACACCGGCAGCGTGCCGTAGCCCGCCTTCTCGAAGCGGTGCAACGCACGCAGCGCGGCGGGTTCCCACTGCACCTCGGCCGCGCCGTAGAGCGTGGTGGCGAGCGCGCGCACCTTAGCCTCGGCCGGATCGTCGAGCGCGTAGAGACGCCGCGGCGTAACGCCGGCCGCGCAGGCCTGCTCGACTGCAGCGGCCATGTCGGTGGCGCCCGCCGCGCCGTTCGCGAACGCGGTGTGCTCGACCACGTCGAACGCTCCCGCATCTGTAGCGATGGACCGCACCGCGGCGAGCTCGGCGGCGGTGTCGTCGGGGAAGCGGTTGATCGCCACGACAACCGGGACCCCGAACGCGCGGAGGTTCGCGACATGCCGGCGCAGGTTGGCGCCGCCGACGTGCACCGCGTCGACGTCTTCGGCGCCGAGCTCGGTGGCAAACCCTGCTTCGGTCAGGACGTACTCGGCGCGGGGCATCGCGAGTCGATCGGCGACGACCGACGAGTTGCCGCGTGCGATATTGGCGAACGGACCGGTGTACACGAGCACCGGCGCACCGTTACTGGTCTGCATCAGGTTGGGCAAGAGCGAATTGCGCAACAGCACCGCCATCGCTCCGGTCGCACCGAGCACGCCTGCGGTGACCGCTCCGCCGTCAGGATCGAAGCCCACCACGAGCGAATCCAGCCGCGTGCGCAAGTCGCCACGATCGCGCGCCAGGCCGAGCACGGCCGTCACCTCGCTGGCGGCCGTGATGTCGAAGCCGGTCTCGCGCGGCGCCACGTGATCGCGCGCGGATCGATGAACGGAGCCGCACGCCGCTGCACGTGGTCGTCGACCACCGCGGCGAGGAGGTTGTTGGCGCTCTCCACCGCGAAAAGATCGTCGCCGAGGTCGAGCAGGCAGTCGTCGAACGGTTCGATACGC
>JANMVY010000836.1:0-1684 GCA_031393535.1 Actinomycetes bacterium
CGGCCGCTGCCGTGCCCGAGCCCGAGACTCGCCGCCAAATCACCGACGCCGACCTCGATACCCGACGGATGGTCCTGCAACCAGTCACTCAAGCGGCGCACCGCCAAAATCGCCGACGGGCCCAACACCGCGAGCCAATACGTCTCGACATACACACTGCGCGGATCGAAACGGTCCATAGTGTCATCTCGCCAGACCACCGGCAACGGGTCGTGTTCGATCAGCTCGACACGACCCTTGTGCGCGGCCGCACGCGCCTTCGCCTCAGCACGCTCCGCTGCCAACGGTTCAGGCGGCTCTACTATCGCCGCGCGTCACTGCTGACCGTATCGTCGGCATGGCGGGCGACGTCGGTCGCGAATGTGCAGCTTTCCTGGACGTCGGCGCGACGTTCGGCGTGGGGCTTGGCGGTCTCGATGCGATGCTGTTCGCGTAACACCGAACGTTCGATATCGCGTCGGCTCCATCGCCAGAGACGACGGCCCGCAAGCTGGGCTCGCAGAGCGTGCTCACATCGGTCAACGGCGCGTTGAGCGAGCCTCAACGCGAACGATCCGCGTCGCGTTCGGACTCAACGGCCGCGCCTTTCGACGAGCATGGAACCCTCGCACGACCGACCGCATCGTCCAGCGGTGACGAGCATCTCGCGTGTCCATGTTGACACAATCGTCGTAGAGGTGCCGGACCACCCGCCGGTCCTCACGCCGGGGCTCGCTCGCGCGTTGATGCGAGCAATCGCGATCGCCGCTCGTGCCGCGGAACTCGTCGAAGGCGCAGACATTGCGACATCGGACGCAATAGGTTCGTGACCATGAAGAGATTCGCCTTCTACGGACGCGTGAGCACCGAGGACCAACAAGACCCCACCTCGTCGCGGAACTGGCAGCTCGCCCGATCGCGACAGGTGATCGAATCGACCGAAGGCACCATCGTCGAGGAGTTCTTCGACATCGGGCAGTCGCGCTCGCTGCCGTGGAAACGACGACCCGAATCCTCCCGGCTGCTCGACGCTTTCCGCGACGAGGACCGGGGCTTCGACGGCGTCGTCATCGGCGAGCCGCAACGAGCGTTCTATGGCAACCAGTTCGGTCTCACGTTCCCCGTGTTCGTTCACTACGACGTCGAGCTGTGGGTGCCCGAGGTCGGCGGCAGAGTCGATCCCGGCTCCGATGCCCACGATCTTGTCATGAGCCTCTACGGCGGAATGAGCAAAGGCGAACGCAACCGCATCAAGACCCGCGTGCGTGCAGCCATGGCAGCGCAGGCCGCCATCGAAGGACGCTTCCTCGGCGGCCGCCCGCCTTACGGCTACGTCATCGCCGACGCCGGTCCCCACCCCAATCCGGTAATGGCCGCGATGGGCCAACGACTCCACGCCCTCGAGCCCGACCTCGCGGCCGCGCCGGTCGTAAGGCAGATCTACGAGGAGTTCATCGCGGGCAAGGGTATCTACGCGATCGCCGAGGCCCTCACCGCCGACGACATTCCGTCGCCATCAGCGCACGACCCGGCACGCAATCGCCATCGGCTCGGTAGCGGCGGCGCCTGGTCAAAGCACGCAGTGCGAGTCAGTCATCCTCATGAACCCGCGGTACACCGGGCGCCAAGTCTGGAACCGCCAACGCCGCGACGAGGTACTCATCGACGTCGAAGACGTCGCGCTCGGCCACGAAAGCAAGATGCG
>JANMVY010000838.1:0-2998 GCA_031393535.1 Actinomycetes bacterium
GCACTGGTCGTCGGAGAGGTGGCGACCGGTCCACTCGTTGCGCTGCCAAAGGCTGAACGTGTGCCACGTGATGCGCAGGTCGCGCGCAGGTGCAACCTCGGTGACCCACCGGGCGACGCTCCAGGTCCACGGGCAGAACGGGTCGAACCAAAAGTCGACGTCGGTCATGGCGCGTGCGCTCAGAGCCGTTCGATGATGGTGACGTTGGCCTGCCCGCCGCCCTCGCACATCGTCTGCAGGCCGTAGCGGCCGCCTGTGCGCTCGAGCTCGTTGAGCAGCGTGGTCATGAGCCGCGCGCCGGTGGCGCCCAGCGGATGACCGAGCGCGATCGCGCCACCGTTCACGTTCACCTTCTCGTGCGGGATGTCGACGTCCTTCATCCACGCGAGCACCACCGTCGCGAACGCCTCGTTGCACTCCAACAGGTCGATGTCGTCGATGGTCATGCCGGCCTTGGCGAGCGCGTACCTGGTCGCGGGAATCGGGCCCGTGAGCATGTAGATCGGATCGGCGCCGCGCACGCTCATGTGATGGATGCGAGCACGCGGTTTCAGGCCATGTTCCTTCACGGCACGCTCCGACGCGATGAGCATGGCCGAGGACGCATCGCTGATCTGCGACGCCAGCGCGGCGGTGAGCCGACCTCCTTCGACCAAGGTCTTCAAGGTGGCCATCTTCTCGCGTGTGGTGTCGCGACGAGGCCCTTCGTCGCGCTCGACCCCGTTGAGCGCCACGATCTCGCGGTCGAAGCGTGCTTCGTCCTGGGCGCGGATCGCGCGCTGGTGCGACTCGTAGGCGAACGCCTCCATCTGGTCGCGGGTGATGTCCCACTTCTCGGCGATGAGCTCGGCACCGCGGAACTGCGATACCTCCTGGGTGCCGTAGCGGGCCACCCACCCGGCAGAACCGCTGAACGGGTCGGCGAACCCGAGATCGGCCGTGGCGGTGAGCGCGAAACCAATGGGGATCATCGACATGTTCTGCACGCCGCCCGCCATGACCAGGTCGTTGACCCCGGCCATGATCGACTGGGCGGCGAAGCTGATGGCCTGCTGCGCGGAGCCGCACTGGCGATCGATGGTGACCCCGGGGATCTCTTCGGGGAGCCCGGCGGCGAGCCACGCGGTGCGAGCGATGTCGCCGGCCTGGGGGCCAAGGGCGTCGACACAGCCGAACATCACGTCGTCGATGGCTGCGGGATCGACACCCGTGCGAGCGAGCACCGAGGTGATGGTGTGAGCGGCGAGGTCGGCCGGATGAACCTTGGACAAGCCGCCGTTGCGCCGGCCGACCGGTGTGCGGACGGCGTCGATGATGTAGGCCTCGGCCATGTGATGAGCCCCTCGGTCGGTGGAGTACGACAGATTGCGCTGGTGTCGCGAGGAGGTGCGTCAACAGGTCCTCGTCGAACGCCGCCAGTCTGGCGACTCCGCGAGGCGAACGCACCCCTGACCCGAACCGCTAGCGCGGCTCGCGAGGCAGGCCGAGCACGCGTTCGCCGATGACGTTGCGTTGCACTTCGTTCGAGCCGGCGTAGATCGTGTGGGCTCGCGCATAGAGGAACGTGCGCTGCTCGGGGCCGAGCGGGTAGTGCACGGCACCCTTTTCGTGCGACACGGTGGCGTCGGGCGGGGCAACCATGGCCGCGGCGCCCAGCACCTGCATCATGGTCTCGCCCATCGTGCGGTGCCAGTTCGACCAATAGAGCTTACCGATCGACATCTCGGGGCCGGGCACGCCGCCCGAACCGATCACGGTGAGCATGCGGAGGTTGCTGTAGCGCATGATCTCGAGCGTGATGTAGGCCTGCGCGAGCAGCTGGCGGATGCGCGGGTCGTCGGCGATGCCCGTTCGCTTGGCGTGGTCGATGAGGTCGTCGAGCTCTTTGCGGAACGACAGCTGCTGGCCGAGTGTCGACGCGCCCCGCTCGAAGCCGAGCGTGCCCATCGCTACCTCCCACCCTTTGCCGACCTCGCCCACAACGAGGTCGACGTTCGTGCGCGCGTCGTCGAAAAACACCTCGTTGAACTCTGCCCCGCCTGTGATCTGGACGATGGGTCGGATGTCGATGCCGGGCTGGTCCATGGGCACGAGGAGGTACGACAGACCGCTGTGGCGCTGCGAGCCCGCGACGGTGCGACACACGACGAAACACCAGTCGGCGTACTGCGCGAGCGAAGTCCACACCTTCTGCCCGTTGATCACCCATTGGTCGCCGTCGAGCACGGCACGGGTCTGCACGTTCGCGAGGTCGGACCCCGCGTCGGGCTCGCTGTACCCCTGACACCACATCTCGTCACCCGAGAGGATCTTCGGGATGAAGCGCTGCTGCTGCGCGGGCGTGCCGTAGGCCACGATGGTCGGCCCGGCGAGCGTGAGGCCCATGTTGGGAATGCGCCCCGGGGCGCGCGACTCGACGTAGGTCATGTGGAAGATGACCTGCTCGAACACCGAGCACTCGCGCCCACCGAGCTCGGTGGGATACCCGAGGCGCAACCATCCGCCTCGGGCGAGCTCGCGTTCCCACTCGATCAGCAGCGGGAAAGGCACGTCTTCCTGGCCGGTGCCGCCTTTGCCGCGGAGCGCCGCGAACGGGCCGACCAGATGCGCTTCGAGCCACGTACGGACTTCGTCCTGGAACGCCAGCTCAGAGGGAGTCAACGCGAAATCCATAGTGCAAAAGACGTTACCCTCGACTCGGCGGCACGCGGCCATCGGCGTCACCGGGGGCCTACGATGCCCGCACCCGCGCGCCATGCGGGCCGCCAGCGGGAACGTCGGGCAAAGGGGACCAATCGTGGCCGAACCGGTCATCGCATACGAGGAAGCGACCGCGCGGCTCACCGCGCCGGGTGCACCGTTCGAGATCGTCGAAGAAACCGTGTTCGGCGAGCGCATCCAGGTGTTCAAGAACCGGCCACTGCATCTGCGCGCGATGCTCGAGGCGTCGGCCGCGTTCGGCGACAAGGAGTACGTCTACTTCGACGACGGCCGGTCG